>NZ_CEVIVC010000110.1:0-3675 GCF_982290645.1 Protofrankia sp. CiP1_Cm_nod4 | reverse complement strand
AGACGCCGGGCCGGGCCGGCGCGCAGATGCGGCTGACCCCGCTGGGGCGCAAGCTGGCGCAGCTCCCCCTCGACCCGCGGCTGGCCCGCATGGTGCTGGCGGCCGGCGACAACGGGTGCGTCCGCGAGGTCATGGTCATCGCCGCCGCGCTGTCCATCCAGGATCCGCGGGAACGTCCCGTCGACGCGCAGCAGGCCGCCGCGGAGAAACACGGCCGCTTCACCGACCCGCAGTCCGACTTCCTCGCCTACCTCAACATGTGGGAGTACCTGCGGGAACAGCAGGAGCAGCTGTCGGGCAACCAGTTCCGCAGGCTGTGCCGGGCCGACTTCCTGAACTACCTGCGGGTACGGGAGTGGCAGGACGTCCACGGCCAGCTGCGCCAGGTCGTGAGAAGTCTCGGAATACCCGTCGGCGGCACCCCAGCCGACCCGCGGAACATCCACCTGGCGCTGCTCGCCGGCCTGCTGTCCCACATCGGCGTCAGGGACGCCGACAAACAGGAGTACCAGGGGGCGCGGGGCTCCCGGTTCGCGGTCTTCCCGGGCTCCGCGCTCTTCCGGAAGCCGCCGCGCTGGCTGGTGGCCGCCGAGCTCGTCGAGACGTCCCGGCTGTGGGCGCGGACCGTCGCGCGCATCGAGCCGGAATGGGCCGAGGCACTCGCGCCGCACCTGGTGAAACGCACCTACAGCGAACCGCACTGGGAGAAGAAGCAGGCCGCCGTGGTCGCCTTCGAGAAGGTGGCCCTGTACGGGCTGCCGCTGGTGGCCTCCCGCCGGGTGAACTACTCCGCGGTCGACCCCGCCCTGTGCCGGGACCTGTTCATCCGCCACGCCCTGGTGGAGGGCGACTGGCAGACGCACCACGCGTTCTTCCACGACAACCGCAGGCTGCTCGACGACGCCGAGGAGCTTGAGCACCGGGCCCGCCGGCGCGACATCGTCGTCGACGACGACACCCTGTTCGACTTCTACGACCAGCGGATCCCCGCCGACGTCGTCTCCGGCCGCCATTTCGACAGCTGGTGGAAGAAGGCCCGCCGCTCCCAGCCGGACCTGCTGGCGTTCTCCGCGCCCATGCTCGTCAGGGCCGGCGCGGACGGCGTCGACGAACGCGACTACCCCGACGCCTGGCGGCACGGGGAGCTGACGCTGGCGCTGTCCTACCAGTTCGCGCCCGGCACGGACGCCGACGGGGTGACCGTGCGCATCCCGCTGCCGCTGCTCAACCAGGTCAGCTCCGACGGCTTCGACTGGCAGGTGCCGGGCCTGCGGGCGGAGCTGGTGACCGCGCTGATCCGCTCGCTGCCCAAGCAGATCCGGCGCGGCTTCGTGCCGGCGCCCGACTACGCCGCGCGGGTGCTCGCGGCGGTGGCCCCGGCGGACGGGCCGCTGCTCGCCGTGCTGGAACGCGAGCTCGAGCGTCTCACCGGGGTGGCGGTGCCGCGGGAGTCCTGGCAGCTCGACCGGGTGCCCGACCATCTCAGGATCACGTTCCGGGTGGTGGACGAGGAGCAGCACACCCTCGCCGAGGGCAAGGACCTGGCCGCGCTCGTCGACCAGCTGGCGCCGACGATGCGCGCGGCGGTCCGCACCGTGGCCGACGGCGTCGAGCGCGACGGCCTGCGCGGCTGGGACTTCGACGCGCTCCCGCAGCTCGTGGAGCGGCAGCGCCCCGGCCCCGGCCGGCCGGCGCGGGCGTATCCCGCACTGGTCGACCAGGGGAGCAGCGTGGCGATCCGCGTGTTCGCCACCGAGACCGAGGCGCGCCAGGCCATGTGGCCGGGCTGCCGGCGCCTGCTGCTGCTGAACATGCCGTCCCCGGTCAAGCAGATCAACGCGCGGCTGAGCAACACGGCTAAACTGACGCTGAGTCACCATCCGTACCGCGGCGTCGTCGAGCTGCTCGACGACTGCGTCGCCTGCGCCGCCGACAAGCTGATCGCGGCCGCCGGCGGGCCGGTGTGGGACGCCGACGGGTTCACCAAGCTGCGGGGCATCGTCCAGGCCGACCTGGACGAGACCGCGTTCGACGTGGTGACGAAGGTGGAACGCGTCCTCGCCACGGCGCACACCGTCACCGGGCAGCTGGCCGACTGGCAGGCCCGCACGCAGCCGCAGCCGCAGGCGCAGTCGGCACGGTCGCGGGAGCCCGCCCGGCGGGCGGGGACGAGCGCCGGCCCCGCCGCGCTGGCACCGGCGCTGGACGACATCCGCTCCCAGCTCTCGGGGCTGGTCTATCCGGGTTTCGTCAGCGCCACCGGCTGGCAGCGGCTGCCCGACGTCGCCCGCTACCTGGCCGCGATCGAACGGCGGCTGGAGAAGCTCCCGTCCGACCCGGACCGCGACCGGCAGCGCATGCTGCAGGTCGAGCAGGTGACGCTGGAACACCGGCGGCTGCTCGACCGGACGCCGCCGGACAGCCCGCACCGCGAGGAGCTCCAGCGGATTCGCTGGATGATCGAGGAACTGCGGGTCGGCCTGTTCGCCCAGACCCTGCGCACCGCCTACCCGGTATCGGTGGAGCGCATCTTCCGCGCCCTGGACCAGCTGCCCCTCTGACACCCCTCTGACGTGGGAATTACCGGCCCGTCCGACCGGTTGGGTGCAGATGCGGTGGGGGCTGTGTCGCAACGGAGAGCCAATCTCACGAGGAGCGTGGGGCACGTGTCGCTTCGCCCTTTCGGACGAACCGGAGTCCAGGTCAGTCCGCTGACACTCGGGGCCATGATGTTCGGCGCCTGGGGCAGTCCCGACCATGACGAGAGCATCGCGGTCATTCACCGCGCGCTCGACGCGGGCATCAACGTCATCGACACCGCGGACGTCTACTCACAGGGTGAGTCCGAGGAGATCGTCGGCAAGGCCCTCGCCGGTGGCCGCCGCGACGAGGTGGTGCTCGCGACGAAGTTCCACGGGGTGATGGGCGACCGGCCCAACCAGCGCGGCAACTCCCGGCGGTGGATCGCCCTCGAGGTCGAGAACAGCCTGCGCCGGCTGCGGACCGACTGGATCGACCTCTACCAGGTCCACCGCCCCGAGCCGGGCACCGACTTCGATGAGACCCTCGGCGCCCTCAGCGACCTCGTCCACCAGGGCAAGATCCGCTATATCGGGACGTCGACCTTCGAGCCGTCGGGCATCGTCGAGGGGCAGTGGACCGCCGAGCGCCGCGGGCGCGAGCGCGTCGTGTCCGAGCAGCCGCCCTACTCGATCCTGGCCCGGGGCATCGAGCGGGAGGTCCTGCCGGTCGCGCAGCGCTACGGCCTGGCGGTGATCCCGTGGAGCCCGCTGGCCGGCGGCTGGCTGTCCGGGCGCTACCGCAAGGGCGCCGAACCGCCGGTGTCGCGCCGCAGCGCGCTCGTCCCCGGCCGGTTCGACCTGAGCCGGCCGGCGAACGTCGCCAAGCTCGAGGCGGTCGAGCGGCTGGCCCTGCTGGCCCAGGATGCCGGGCTGTCCCTGATCCACCTGGCCCTCGCCTTCGTCCTGGAGCATCCCGCCGTCACCTCGGCGATCATCGGCCCGCGGACCCTCGAACAGCTCGAGTCCCAGCTCGACGCCGTCAAGGTGACGCTCACACCGGACGTGCTGGACCGTATCGACGAGATCGTCCCGCCGGGTACGACGATCAACCCGGAGGACGCCGGCTACCAGCCGCCGTCCCTGACCAGCCCCG
>NZ_CEVIVC010000109.1:6828-16481 GCF_982290645.1 Protofrankia sp. CiP1_Cm_nod4 | reverse complement strand
CGAAACCACCACCAGCGGCGCCAGCCCCGCCACCGGCGGGAGCATGCTGGAGGTCCTGCTGCCCCTGCGTCCCACCGGCAGCCGTCCTCCGCTGTTCTGCGTCCATCCGGCTGGCGGTATCAGCTGGCCCTATATCGGGCTGGCGCGTTACCTCGCGGACCATCCGCTCTACGGCCTGCAGGCACGGGGCCTGGCCGGGCCGGAAGAGCTGCCGGCCACCCTGGAGGAGATGGTCGCCGACTATCTCGAGCAGATCCGCGCGGCCCAACCGGCCGGGCCCTACCACCTGCTCGGCTGGTCCTTCGGCGGTGTGGTGGCCCATGCCCTGGCCGCCGAGCTCCAACGCGCCGGTGAGCAGGTCGCGCTCCTGGCCCTGCTCGACGCCTATCCCCTCGGGGCGGAATCCTCGCAAGAAGCGGCACCGCTCAGCGAACGGGACGTCCTCACTCTCCTCCTCGACGCCGCCGGCCTCAGCGAAGAGGGGCCACTCGACGAGGAACTGGACCGTGACCGCGTGATGGACCTCCTACGCCGCAAGCGCACCATTCCGGCGGAACTCCTGGAAGAGCGCGCACTGGCAGCCGTCATCGATGTCTCCAACAACAACGTCCGGCTGCTGCGGGGATTCACCCCCGGCCGCTTCGACGGGGACCTGCTGCTGTTCACCGCGGCCCAGCCCGCCCCCGACAGCCCGCCTGACGACCACCCGACACCGCGGGCATGGCAGCCGTACGTCGGTGGCATGATCACCATCCACGCCATCGCAAGCACGCACCATCACATGATGCGGCCCGAGGCACTGGCCCAGCTCGGGCCGATTCTGGCCGCCGCGCTCGAAGAAACCGGCCGGCGTCGTCCCACCCAGGGAAGCTGAAAGCCCGTGGCCAGCCCTTTCGAGGACGGGGACCGGAGACAGTATCTGCCCCGTCCTCGAAGGGGGAACCGCCTCCATCCGGGATGGATCCGCGGCTCGCGGGGAATCCGCGAGCCGCGGGAAACCGTCCCCCGCGCCGCGTCAGAAAAGGGTCAGGGGCTCGGTCGGTATCGGCTGGGGCAGCGCGTCGAGTCCGGGCACGCGTACCCGGACCTCGTCGTGGAAGCGGCGGGCGAGCGGCGGTGCGTCGGCGTTGTCCGGAGTATGGACAAAAACGGTGGGTGACCGGCCCTCACGCAGCCATCCGGCGACAATGTCGATCCAACGCTGCCAGCCCTCGATCGTCCGCTCGGCGGCGTCGCGGCCGAGGTAGCGGACGATCGGCCGGTCGGTCAACGCGAGCGGCCGCAGCGGCAGGCGCGGTTTCCTCGTCCATGCGTCCCGTTCGGCATCGCTGCTGGGAGGGCTCTGGAAGAATGCGGTGGTGTCGAATGGGATCCATTCGGCGGCCACGGTGGCAAGCGCCGCTTCGAGGAGCCGCGCCGCGCGAGGATCGTTGAAGAACGCGGGGTGACGGACCTCCACGGCGTACCGGTGGGACCTGGTGAGCCGGCACAGAAAGCGGGCGAGCGCGGGGACGTCGGCAGGAGCGAACGACCCCGGCAGCTGTATCCAGAGGGCATGGGCCCGTGGGCCGAGCGGCTCGATCGCCGCCAGGAAGGCGTGCAGCGCCTCGTCGACGTCCGTGAGACGGCGTTCGTGCGTGATGACCTTTGGCATCTTGATCACAAACCGGAAGTCGGGGCCGGTCTGCCGTGCCCACGAAACCACGGTGTCGCTGGCCGGGGTCGCGTAGAACGTCGTGTTTCCTTCGACCGCGTTGCACCAGCTCGCGTAGTGGCGCAGACGCTCGTGGGACGGGAGCGGATGTGCCAGCAGACGCCCCTGCCATGACCTGTGCGTCCACATCGCGCATCCCACGTGAAGACGCATGGCCCCGAGCCCTCCGTGAACGAGCCGCGCCCATGACAGCCGGGCCCGAGCTCGCCCTCCAGGTCTCGACCGTGACACACGCAGCACACATACCTGTACGGACGTACTGTATCCAGGCGCCGGGCCCGCCCCGGCGACGGAACGCACGTCTCCGGGCCCCAGCTCCTGTTCCAGCACCGGCCAGACGCCGGCTGGGCACGGCCGGTTCACGTCGCGGACCAGCCGGCCGACCGGTCCGTGAACGGGAACGGGAACGTCCTGGTCAGCCGGGGCCGGCGCGGGCCGGCCGGCCGGCCGGCTGACCAGGATGTCAGGACCGGGCCTCGATCAGGTCATGACCTGATCATGATCAGGTGAGGTCGAACCGGTCGAGGTTCGTCACCTTGGTCCACGCCGCGACGAAGTCGCGCACGAACTTCTCCCGCGCGTCGTCGCTCGCGTAGACCTCCGCGAGCGCGCGCAGCTCGGAGTTCGAGCCGAAGATGAGGTCGACGCGGCTGGCGGTCCACCTGACCTCGCCCGTGGCACTGTCGCGGCCCTCGAAGGTGTTCGCGTCCTCGGACGTCGGCTCCCACGTCGTGCCCAGGTCGAGCAGGTTGACGAAGAAGTCGTTGGTCAGCGTCCCGGGGGCCGTGGTGAGGACCCCGAGCGGCGACTGCCCGTAGTTCGCCCCCAGGACACGCAGACCACCGATGAGGACCGTCAGCTCGGGGGCGCTCAGGGTCAGCAGGTTCGCCCGGTCGATCAGCAGGAGCTCGGCCGGCAGGTGCTGGCCCTTCCCGAGGTAGCTGCGGAACCCGTCCGCGGCCGGCTCGAGCACAGCGAACGACTCCACGTCGGTCTGCTCCTGCGACGCGTCGGTCCGTCCCGGCGTGAAGGGGACCTCGACGTCGAAGCCGGCGTTCCTGGCGGCCCGTTCGACCGCGGCGTCACCGGCGAGCACGATCAGGTCGGCGAGCGAGATCCGCTTGCCACCGGTCTGGGCGGCGTTGAAGGCCTCCTGGATCCCCGTGAGGGCGCGCAGGACCACGGCCAGCTGGTCGGGCTCGTTGACCTCCCAGGCGCGCTGCGGCTCGAGGCGGATGCGCGCGCCGTTGGCGCCGCCGCGCTTGTCGCTGCCGCGGAACGACGCGGCCGCCGCCCAGGTGGTCCTGACCAGCTGTGAGACGGACAGGCCCGAGGCGAGGATCCGCTCCTTGAGGGCGGCGGCGTCCGCGGCGTCGACGAGCTCGTGGGCCACCGGCGGGACCGGGTCCTGCCACAGCAGCGGCTCGGCCGGGACCTCCGGGCCGAGGTAACGCGAGACCGGCCCCAGGTCGCGGTGCGTCAGCTTGAACCACGCCCGGGCGAACGCGTCCGCGAACTGGTCCGGGTGCTCCAGGAAGCGCCGGGCGATGGGCTCGTAGATCGGGTCGAGCCGCAGCGAGAGGTCCGTCGTCAGCATTGTCGGGGCGTGACGCTTCGACGGGTCGTGGGCGTCGGGGACGGTGCCGGCGCCGGCGCCGTCCGCCGGCTTCCACTGGTACGCCCCGGCAGGGCTCTTCGTCAGCTGCCACTCGTAGCCGAACAGGGTTTCGAGGAAGCTGTTGTCCCAGGTCACCGGGGTAGGCGTCCACGCGCCCTCGAGCCCGCTGGTGATCGTGTCCCCGCCCTTGCCGGTGCCGAAGGTGTTCTTCCAGCCGAGGCCCTGCTCCTCGATGGGGGCGGCCTCGGGCTCCGGGCCGATGTGCTCGTCCGGGCTGGCCGCGCCGTGGGTCTTGCCGAAGCTGTGGCCGCCGGCGATCAGGGCGACCGTCTCCTCGTCGTTCATCGCCATCCGGCGGAACGTCTCGCGGATGTCGCGGGCCGCGGCGACCGGGTCCGGGACGCCGTTCGGGCCTTCCGGGTTGACGTAGATGAGGCCCATCTGGACCGCGGCGAGGGGGTTCTCGAGCTCCCGGTCACCGGTGTAGCGCTCGTCGCCGAGCCAGACGCTCTCGGGGCCCCAGTAGACGTCCTCGTCGGGCTCCCAGACGTCCTCACGGCCGCCGGCGAAGCCGAAGGTCGTGAAGCCCATCGACTCCAGGGCCACGTTGCCGGCGAGGACGAACAGGTCGGCCCAGGAGAGCTGCTGGCCGTACTTCTTCTTGACCGGCCACAGCAGGCGGCGGCCCTTGTCGAGGTTCGCGTTGTCCGGCCAGCTGTTGAGGGGCGCGAAGCGCTGCTGGCCGGCACCGGCGCCACCGCGGCCGTCGCTGATGCGGTACGTGCCCGCGCTGTGCCACGCCAGCCGGATTATGAACGGGCCGTAGTGGCCGTAGTCGGCCGGCCACCAGTCCTGCGAGGTCGTCAGGACCTCGGCGACGTCCCGCTTCACGGCGGGGAGGTCGAGGGTCCGGAACGCCTCGGCGTAGCTGAACTCCTTGCCGAGGGGACTGGCCACCTCGGGGTTCTTGGCGAGAATCCTCAGGTTGAGCCGGTTCGGCCACCAGCCGCGGTTCCCGCCGCCCTGGGTGGGGTGCGGGACACGCCCGTTCGCGGCCGGGCGACTACCACTACTCTCCGCGTTTGTGTCGTATACGACCGCATCGTGGTTCTCGGACATTGAGATTCCTCCCGGGCCTAGGCGGATCAGGGGCGGTCAGGAACTGCGTGCGGTGGAGCAGCCGGTACGCAGGCCCCAGCGGATGACCCCGGCCTCGTCGGTCGAGAAGCCGCGGCCGTCGGACGCGGCCGGGCAGGGCACCTCACCAACGGCGCGGCCGACGTCGGCGATGACGCCGGATGACCGGCGCACGACCCGGCACACGACATGGTGATGGCCGTCCCCTGCCCGCGACCCGCAGCGAGAGCCACGGAGCCGGACGGACGGACGCGCCGCACCGGGCTCGTGGCCGTCAGCGCACGCAGCGAGTCGTACCCGGCCTGGTGGGACGCCCCGGGCAGATGCCCGCGCACGGCGCCGGCGAGCGGGTCCGTTGCGGCGCACGGACGCGCCCGCACCGCGCTCAGCACCGCCATCCGAGGACGGGCCGCGCGCAGGGTGGCCCCGCGCGGTATCTGCCGGAGGTCCACGGCCGTAGTCACGTCCCCGACCCTGGCCCGTTTTCTGGAATCAGTCAAGAATCCAGAGGGCATGCTTTCTGATCCGGAACGGCCCGGGCCCGCGTCCCGGAACATGGCGCGGACGCGAAGGCCCCGGGCTCCCGCGGCCAGAGACCGCCGGCCCGGAGGGACGCTGGTCTCAAGCCGAGCCCCTCCGGGTGGCGGGCGTAGTCACGCCGCGGTCATGCCGCGGTCACGCCATGGTCACGCCGCGCTCGCGCCAACGGTCACCCCAGCGGCGCGCTCGCGTGGCGGGACGGACAGGCCGTCGGGCTCGGCGGCCGCGCGGGGCCGGGGAAGGAACTTCGACGCGCCGTGGATGGCCAGGACGCACAGGGCGATCGTGAGGAAGGTCGCGGCCCACACGAGCCCACGGGAGAAGTCCTCGCCGTCCAGGTGCAGCGCGATGATGATGGGGCTGCCGATACCGAAGTTCGCCCCGAACATCGTGATCGGGAAGGCGGCGAACAGCGAGGCCAGGCCCCAGGGGCTGGAGACGCGCCGCCAGATCTGCACGGCCAGGACGGTGAACAGGACCGTCTGGGTGCCCTCGAGCACGCCGATCACCGCCGGGTAGTTCCAGATCCGCAGCTCGTAGGGGCCGTAGTAGGTGTAGACGTCGACGCCGGTGCCGATCGTCTCGAAGACGCACGAGGTGAGGATCTCCGCCCCCCAGATCGCGAACAGCCCCCGGTAGCTCAGACGGCCCTCGTACATCCGGCGCCCGGCGTACAGCGCGACGGCGGCGTACAGGATGATGTAGCCGCTGTGCGTCCAGTTGGGCTGCACGACGCCGAAGGCGCTGAAGTGCGACCACATCGCGCCCGGCTTGCCGGCGGCGTCCGCGTCGAAGAACCACAGGTCGAAGGCGACGTCGTACAGCGGCTCGGCGAACGCCCCGACGCCCGCCGCGAGCAGCGCGCAGAGATAGAACGGCGTCCGCTCCCTACGCCACAGATAGAGCGCGACCATGATCATACCGAGCACGAGAGCCCAGCTCACCCAGGTGAAGATCGACTGCCAGAGCAGATCGAGCTCGTGTGACACCACGTCCCGCGGCATGCGTCCCAATGAGGGCCTCCTTCGCCGGAGCCATCACAAATATGACGGCCGTCACTCCGGACGTTAAGAGGTGTCACGGGAGCGAAACCTCCCCTGTAGGGGGGCTGTCCCTCCATCAGCAGGGGGAAACAGGGAAAAACAAAGGGCGGCTGGCGTCCCTGACAGGCGCCCGGGGGCCCTTCTCGAGACCGGCGTGGGACGGCTGGAAGCGATCCCCCCGCGTACGTCGAAGTTACCGGAAAGCGTCGCGGGTGCCGGTGACCGCCCGCGGGCGGCCGCGCTGGCCGCCGGCCGGCCGGCCCGGCCCGAGGGGGTGGTCGCCGGTGTAGCCGACCGTGCTCAGGCAGAGCAGGACGTACCGTTGCGCGATCGCCTCCGGCGGCAGCGGCCCGTCCGGGGAATACCAGATGGACACGCTCTGGCACATGGTCAGGACCGCCCGGCTGGCGTCGGCCGGGATGGGGGTGGTGAAGTGGCCCTGGGCGACACCCGCCTCGACCGTGTCGAGCAGCATGTGCTCCAGATAGTCACGCAACGCGACGTACCGGGCCCGGTTCTCCGGCTCGAGGCTGCGGATCTCGGTGTCGAGGAAGGCCAGCCGGTGACGGTTGGTCATGTAGAGCACGACACACTCGACCATGGCCGAGAAGCGGGCCGCCGGGTCGTCACCGGCCTCGGCCACCGCGGCCCGGCAGCGGTCGAGGACGTCGCGGATGGAGGTCTCGATCAGGGTGACCAGCAGGGCCTGCTTGTTCTCGTAGTGGTAATAGAGGGCCGGGACGGTCACCCCGACCCGGCGGGCGATGTCGCGCACCGACGTGCCGTGGTAGCCGTGCTCGTGGAACGCCTCCATGGCGTGCCTGAGCACCGGGTGCAGATTCAGCGGTGGGTATTCGCGCCACCGCCTCGCGGCACCGGCGGCCGTATCCGGTGCCGTGTTCACGCGGGACTCCTCAGGGAATCACCGGGGAAATCATCGGGGGGCCATGCGAATGGCGCCGTCCAGGCGGATGACCTCACCGTTGAGCATGGGATTGTCCACGATGTGCTGGACGAGGGCAGCGTACTCCTCGGGACGGCCGAGCCGGCTGGGATGCGGCACCTGCGCGCCCAGGGAGCTGCGGGCCTCCTGAGGCAGCGTGGCCAGCATCGGGGTCTCGAACAGGCCGGGGGCGATGGTGACCACCCGGATCTGCCGGCCGGCGAGGTCGCGGGCGACGGGCAGGGTGAGGCCGACGACGCCGCCCTTGGACGCGGAGTAGGCGGCCTGGCCGATCTGGCCGTCGTAGGCGGCCACCGACGCGGTGTTGACGATGACCCCGCGCTCGCCGTCGACGGGCTCGTGGGCGCTGATGCGGGCGGCGGCCAGCCGGATGACGTTGAAGGTCCCGATCAGGTTGATCTTGAGCACGCGGGTGAACAGCTCCAGGGAGAGGGGGCCGTCCTTGCCCAGCACCCGGCCGGGGGTGCCGATGCCGGCACAGTTGACCGCGACGCGTACCGGCCCGAGCTGCCCGGCGATGTCGAGGGCCGCGGTGACGTCCTGCTCGCTGGTGACGTCGGCGGGAGTGAAGACGGCGCGGTCCCCGAGCTTGGCGGCCACGGCCGCGCCGTCGGAGGACGGCAGGTCCACCAGGGCCACGGACGCCCCGGCGTCCAGCAGCCGGTACGCGGTGGCCAGGCCCAGGCCGGAGGCCCCGCCGGTGATGAGCGCGACACTGCCTTCGATGTTCACGGAGCTTTCCTCCCACGGAGTGCGGTCTTTCCCCGGTGTTCCGGGAGGGCGTCCCGCTTGTCTGTACGGCGTCCGGCCCGGCTACAGGCGCTCGATGATGGTGGCGTTGGCCATCCCGCCGCCCTCGCACATGGTCTGCAGACCGTACCGGCCGCCGGTCGCCTCGAGGTGGTTGACCAGGGTGGCCAGCAGCCGGACACCGGAGGCGCCCAGGGCGTGGCCGAGCGCGACCGCGCCGCCGCGGGGGTTGAGCTTCGCCGGGTCGGCGGCCAGCTCGCGCTGCCACACCAGCGGGACGGGCGCGAACGCCTCGTTGACCTCGTAGGCGTCGATGTCGTCGATGGACAGCCCGGCCCGGGCGAGGATCTTCTGCGTGGCCGGGATGACACCGGTGAGCATCAGCACCGGGTCCGAGCCGGTGACGGCGAAGGCGTGGAACCGGGCCCGGGGGCGCAGGCCCAGCCGTTCGGCGGCCCGGGCGCTGACGATCAGGGTGGCCGAGGCGGCGTCGGTGAGCGGGGAGGAGTTGCCCGGGGTGACGTGCCAGCCGATCTCCGGGAAGCGGGCCGCCGAGGGGACGCCGAGGAAGGCCGGCTTCAGCCCGGCCAGCCCCGCCACGGTGGTGGAGGGGCGTACGGTCTCGTCCACCCGGTGGCCGCCCACGGGCACGATCTCCCGGTCGAAGCCGCCGGCGGCGGCGGTGGCCGCGGCCAGCTGGTGGGAGCGGGCCGAAAAGGCGTCCAGCTCCTGGCGTTCCAGCTTCCAGCGGGCGGCAATCAGCTCGGCGGACACCCCCTGCGGGACCAGGCCCTCGGGGTAGCGCCGGGCAAGCAGCGTCCCGGTGGTGTCCTGCCCCTGCGCCGGGGAGCCCATCGGTACCCGGCTCATCGACTCCACACCGCAGGCGATGACCACGTCGTAGGCGCCCGCGAGCACGCCCTGGGCGGCGAAGTGCACCGCCTGCTGGCTGGAGCCGCACTGACGGTCGACCGTGGCGCCGGGCACCGACTCGGGCAGCCCGGCGGCGAGCAGCGCGCTCCGGGTGATGTTGGCCGCCTGCTCGCCGGCCTGCGAGACGCAGCCACCGATGACGTCGTCGACCAGGGCGGGGTCGATGCCGGTGCGTTCGATGAGCGCCTGGAGCACGCCCGCGAGCAGGTCCACCGGATGGACACCGGACAGCGCCCCGCCCGGCTTGCCCTTGCCGGACGCGGTCCGTACCACGTCGACGATCACGGCGTCGCTCATCCCGCGCTCCTCTCAGCGGTGAGAGGACCCGTCCGTGGCCGGTCTCTCGGCTTCCACGGGCCGGCTTCCACGGGCCTCCCAGGCAAACCACGATCATTTATTTATCGATCGATAAACAGGGACGCTAGGCTCCAGTGGCAGGCGCGTCAAGCGGTGGACGTGATCCCGCCGCCAGCGACCGCAACGAGCCCCACAGCCGATGACCGGCAGAAACCGTCATCACAATTGAAGTAACGGAGAGGATTTTCCCCCTTCGGGGGATTGACCCCCATCCCGCCTGCTCTATCGTTCACCCCGGCCATCTTAGCGATCGATAAACAAGACTTCTTTCTGTCCCGATCGGGCCACCCCCGACCAGGGAGTTCCACGGCGGAACGCACGCGCCACGAGCGGGACCACGTGGGCTTCCGAACCACCGTCCGGGATCTCGTCGCCCGCGAGGTCGTCGACGGACGCCGCGTCCCCGGCGCCACCGGCACGGGATCCGATCCCGCCGGCAGCGCCGTGCCCGGTGCGACAGCCCGCGCCCTCGGTGCCGCTCGGCGCCCTCGGTGCCACCGACGCGCTGGTCAGCCTGGTCGGCACGGCCGAGGAACGCGCGCGGGCCCTGCGCCTGCTCGGCGCCGGCCAGCCCGCCGGAGCAGGCCCGGCGGCCGG
>NZ_CEVIVC010000109.1:0-6507 GCF_982290645.1 Protofrankia sp. CiP1_Cm_nod4 | reverse complement strand
CGCGAGAGGTCCTACCGGGCGACCAGCCTGCGGACGTCCGCCGCTGAGGTGCCCAGCCCGGTCGGAGCGCCGAAGGGCCGCCGGTCCACGGCCGGGTGGTAGCGCAGCTCGATCTCCTCGTAGCGGTGGGTCCCCTCGTGCCAGCGCAGGATGCCGGCCAGCCAGTTCTGCAGATCATGGACGTAGCCGAGCAGCGCGTCGCGGACGTCGCCGTCAAGCTGAAGCCGGTCGAACAGCGCCGGCAGCTCGTCGGCCACGATGTGCTCGAACTGGCGCATCCGGGCGGTCATGAGGTCGTTGACCACCTCGACCGCGCGGTCGCGGCCGCAGCCGAGGAAGTTCTCGACCACCAGCACGCAGTTGTGGATCTCGCCCTCGAACTGGATCTCCTTCTGGTAGGAGAAGACGTCGTTGAGCAGGCAGGCATAGTCGGCCGCGGCGTTCTCCAGCGACCGTACCGGCCGGGTGCGGAAGATCTCGGCCGGCACGGTGTGCGCGTGGGCGAGCCGGCACAGGCTCATCGTCAGGTCGGAGCCGAACGTCGCGCGGCGCATCTCCAGGTAGTCGACGGGGTCGGGGATGCGGTTGACCGCCTGGTTCGCCAGCTCCCACAGCCAACTGTCGATCATCACTTCGACGGCGCGGCGGAAGGCGGCCCGCGCGGCGGGCCCCATCGGCCCGGCGGTGCGTTCCCACAGGTCGGCGAGGCCGCGCTCGAGGGCGTTCGCCGGTACCTCGGTGGCCGGGCCGTCGAGGGGCATGAAGGCGCGCAGCCGTTCGTTGCTCAGCCGCGCCCCGGCCAGGTTCCCGCTCCGGCCGAAGATCACCGGGTAGTAGTCGTCGCCGTAGGTGCCCCAGGTCAGCCAGCTGGTGGTGAGGTCGAGCTCCGCCGCGGAGGCGTCCGGGTGGATACCGGCCGAGCACAGGGCGAAGTCGAACGCGACCAGCTTGTGCTCGTCCCAGATGCCCGGGACCGGGTCCAGCATGCCCATCGCACCCGCCCAGCGGACGACCGAGCGTCGCGAGGCGTCCAGGTGCGGGCTGCGCCCGGTGCTGTACGGCAGGTAGAACTCGGGCAGCCGGGTCGGCCCGACCACCCGGAACGGCACGTTGGCATGGGACCGCAGCCGCCGCGGCGCGGTCGCGAGCAGGGACGGCACGACCCGCACCGCCGAGGTGCCGAGGCTCGGCGTGCCGGGCAGGCCGGGCAGCCCACCCACCCCGGCGGGCAGCCCGGGACCGGCCGGGACGGCGTCGAGGGCCACCTCGCGGTTCATGTACCGGCTGGAGCGCAGATGCCACTCGTGGCCGCCGGACTGCCAGTCCTGCAGGCCCTTGACGTATGCCAGCGTCGCGAGCCGTCCCGCCGGGTCGATGCCGTGCTCGTCCAGGACGGCCGGCAGCTCCGCGGCCGCCGTGTGCTCGAACTGGTGCAGCCGGGAGGTGAGCAGGTCGTTGACGGCGTCGGCGGCCTGCTGCGTGCCGATGCCGAGGAAGCGTTCGACGACCAGCACCCCGTTGCTGAGCTCGCCCTCCTCGGTGACCTCCCGCTCGTAGGAGAACAGGTCGTTGCGCAGGTGGACCGCGTCGGCGAAGGTGTCGCGCAGCACCCGCAGCGGACGGGTGGCGGCGACGGCGGCCGGGACCTCGGCGTCCGCGGCGTGCTCGACGAGGTTCGCCGACCAGGGCGCGCCGCCGACCTTGCGGCGCATCTCGACGTACTCGATCGGGTTGGCCAGCCGGCCGGCGTTGATGTTGGCGAGTTCCCAGAGCGACTCGTCGAGCAGGTTGCGGGTGCTCACCGCGAACCGTTCCCGCCAGTCGGCGGACCTGGCGGGCACGGTCCGCGTCCACAGGTCCGCGAGCCCGCGCTCGACCGGGTTCGTCGGCTCCTCGGTGATCTCGCCGTCGACCGGCATGAAGGCGGGCAGCCGGTCGAGATGGGCCCGCCCGCCCGCCATGTCGTGCGTCCGCTTGTAGAGCTCCAGGAAGTAGTCGTCGAAGTAGAAGACCCACACGTACCAGTCGGTGACGAGGTTCAGCCGCTCGGCGGTGGCGTCGGGATGGGTGTAGGCACACAGCAGGGCGTAGTCGTGGGCGTCGAGGTCCCGCTCGGTCCAGATCGCGGTCCCGCCCTCGGGCGGGTCGATCATCTCCATGGCCCGGGCCCACGCCCGGCTGTGCTCCCGGGCGGCGTCCAGATGGGGGCTCAGGCGCGCCGGATAGGGCACGTAGAACTCGGGGAGGGTGAAAGGCTGCATGATTCTCCGGGAAACCCTTCTCTGCCACTGGTGCGGGCGGTCACGCCCGGAATGCGTCACCGAATACCGGCGTGTCGCCGCGGCGCGCTGGCCGCGGCGACACGCCGGCGGGTGGGCTCAGCGCCCGATCTCGACGCTCTCCAGGATTCCGAGCGCGTCCGGGACGAGGACGGCGGCGGAGAAGTAGGTCGTCACCAGATACGAGATGATTGCCTTCTCGTTGATGCCCATGAACCGGACGGACAGCCCCGGCTCGTATTCGTCGGCGAGGCCGGTGTGGTGCAGGCCGATCACACCCTGGTTCTCCTCCCCGGTCCGCAGCGCGATGACGGAGGTCGTTCCCGTGGCGCTGACCGGAATCTTGTTCAGCGGCAGGAGGGGGACGCCACGCCAGGCCGGCACGTGCTGGTCGTGGAACAGGACGGTCGCCGGGTAGATTCCCCGCGCGGTGCACTCCCGGCCGAAGGCCGCGATCGTCCGGGGGTGGGCAAGCAGGAAGTGTGTGCTGCGCCGCCGGCTGAGCAGCTCGTCGAAGTCGTCCGGGGTCGGCGGGCCGGAGCGGGTGTGAATGCGCTGGCGCAGGTCGGCGTTGTGCAGCAGGCCGAAGTCGGGATTGTTGACCAGCTCGTGCTCCTGGCGTTCGCGCAGTGCCTCGACGGTGAGCCGCAGCTGCTGCTCCAGCTGGTTGATCGGCTCGTTGTACAGGTCGGCCACCCGGCTGTGGATGCGCAGCACCGTCTGGGCGACGCTGAGCTCGTACTCCCGCGGGGCCAGCTCGTAGTCGACGAACGTGCCCGGCAGGTCCGGCTCGCCGCTGTGCCCGGCCGCGATCGCGATCTCCGCCTCGCCCTGCCGGTTGCGCGGCGGCTGCGGGCGGGAGCGGTAGTCCGCCAGGTGCCCGCGCAGCGCGGCGTCCCGCTCGACGACCTCGGCGAACTGCTCGCGGGTGAGCACGAGCACGGTGGCGGCGGTCAGGGCGCGGGCGGTGTACTCCCAGGTCAGGTCCGGCTCGACGAGGACCTCGTCACCGAAGTACTCGCCGTCGGCAAGCACCCCGAGGGAGCGCTCGTCACCGTACTCGCCCGGGCCGAATTTTCCGATCTTGCCGTGGGCGACGAGGAACACCGCGTCGGCCGGCGCGCCCGTCTCCACCAGGGCGTCGCCCGGTGCGTACTCCCGCTGGGCGAAGCGGTCGGCGAGAGCGGTGAGCGCGTCGCCGTCGAAGCCCCGCAGGGCGGGCAGCTCGGCGAGCTCACCGGGCACCACTCGCACCTCGGATCCGGTGGAGGTGAACGTGATGAGCCCGTCGCCGAGTATGTAGGTCAACCGCCGGTTGACCCGGTAGACGCCGCCGGCCGTCTGGACCCAGGGCAGCACGCGCAGCAGCCACCGGGAGGTGATCTCCTGCATCTGGGGGACGGACTTGGTGGTCGTCGCGAGATTGCGCGCGGCCGCCGTGCTCAGGCTCAGCCGGGGGTCCTCACCGGTCACGCCGGGGCCGGTCGATACGGGCTCGGTCATGCGGGCTCCACCTCTCTGTGGTTCTTCCAGGGATCGGGGCAACCGGGCACCGGCGGTACGCCGTGCCCTTAACCGATGCGCTGTCCGGTCGGTGTCCCCGCGGGGTGCGCGGGACGGCCGGCCGGATTCGTCAGGGCTGTTCCGGTACTTTCCCGAGAACTTCTGGCCCGCGGCGGCGCCGGCGCCGCTCCGACAGCGCCGTGTCATCTTTTCCGAGGGCTCCCACCGAACGTGGGAAAGACAGTGGCGGGGATTCTCGTGGCATCCCTACGGCCGCGGTACCGGCGTTGGAGACGCGCCCGGGCCAGCGGCCCGGTCAGATCTCCAGGAACGCATACGGATGATCCCCGCCCTCCATCCGTCCGGATGATCGCGCGGTCAGCAGCTTCATACCCGTGGACCCCCCGTCATGTCGCGCCGTTCGGCGACATGCGCTTTGTTCGCTGTCGGTAAGCGCGTGGCCGCGCATCGGCAGCCTCCTCCATCGGAGCCACGGGCGGCAAGCACTTTGCGGAACTACTCGAGGACTGGCCCGGAAGGTGGCCCGTCTAGTCCGCTGACCGATCTTGTCGGTTACGGACAGTAAAGGACGATGGGGCCGGGACAGGAAACATCTCCGGGCAACGCGTCGCGGCCAGCTCGGCCGGCCATCGGAACGCGATCATTCAACCGATTCCCCCGCCGCATCGGCGGCGACCGGCATGCGGGCCCGTGGCGCGGCCATTCCGGGCCGGCCGGCAGGCGGGGGCGTTCACCGGGCATGCCCGCGACGGCACCCGAAAGTCATAGCGAGACAACTCACCAGGGCTTCGGAGGACGCCGGCCACCCAGCGCTCGACACGCCCTCAAGCGATCAATTGCTAACTGTGAGTTACGAAAGCATCGGCACTACTAGTAACTAATATCCATGAGATATTCCCGCTTTCCAGTCATTTCGTACTAGTTCTCCAGTTCGACTTTTGTGTTTTATGTGTGTTAGTTGTGTTTTATGAAGATCGCAAATGGTCGGGCTGACGTGACGGGCAGCGGATGCGGGCGCCGATCGCCGGCGCGAGGGCCTCGCTGGAACGCGTCCGGCTCCGGATACGGGGGCACTACACGACCGGGACCGTGGTCGACGTCGACGTCGACGAAGATCCCGATCGTTACACTCGCCACACCCCGACGGTTGATTTCGTCACTCGGAACGGCGACCGCCGGGTCGAGCGGCTGCTGCACCCGGTGGGGATTCAGCACGACGTAGGCGCCCGCATCCGTATCCTGTCCGGCCGCACGGCCTGGGCCACGTCGTCGTCCCGGATTTCTTCCAGGGATTCCGGAGCATCCTTTTCCTCCCGTTCCCGGTCGCGTCGGGGCTCGTCTTCATAGGCGTCGGCGTCGTGCTGCTGACCGGCGTCGGCCGAGTCGATCTCTGGAATGGCTGGGTCCTCTCGACCGGCTAGCCGTACGGACGGTCGTCATACAGATAATCGACAGTCCCGACGTCCCACCGGACGCCAGGCCGGAGCGGGAGCCGACAGGCATCAGAGATCACACGAACGTATGCATACAAGCAAAAGTATGAACTTGGGGCTATACCGAGCTGACGCTGATCGGCTGCTCCCGCGAGTTTCGACCAGTGGCTCGGCGGAATCGAGGCGCAGGACGGTCCGCCGAGGCGTTGCCAACCTCGGCGGACTTCTCAGTGCCTACCAGGCGCCATTGACGACGCAATAGCGGTCTGTCGCACAGAAACAGCCTGCCGCGCAAACGCCTCTATCGGCATTGCCCGGATCGCGGCCCGTCCACGATGTTGCCGGTCTGCCGCAGTTCTGGTTCGTTGCCGCCGCAGCTCAGGGGGCCGGTGACATGGTTGGCCTCGAATGCGGGCACAGCGTCCTCCGGTAGCAGGCCGCTGCCGCTGTTGGCAGTGATCCGCGCCGGTCCCGTGACCGTGTTGGCCGAGGCTTCGAGACCTCCGCTGTTGGCCTCCAGGGTCAGCGGGCCCTGGATGGTGTTGCCCATGCAGGCCGTCACGTCGTCGTGATCAGCACCGATCAGGACGTAGCCGCTGCTCGTCCGGATGGTGACCGGCCCGGCCAGCGTCGACCGGCAGACGGTGACCGCGACGGCACCGCTGGCGGACAGGGGGCCGGTGACCTCGGCGCCCAGCACGGCCAGGGCTCCACCGGGCTGTATGGTGACCGGCCCGTCCTGCTGGCCGCCGGCTCCTATGCACAGCGACCGGCCGGTGGCCACGATCAGAGGACCGTGGTGTGGTGTCGTCGTGCACGGCTGGCTGAATCCGACGGTGATCCCGGTGGGTCCTGCCGTGGTGCTCGGCGCGAAGCGCGGGTCTCCGCTGTAGCTGGCGGTGACCGGATGGGATCCGGGCTGGAGCGCGCCGGTGCTGAAGCTGGCCTGACCACCGCTGACCGGCACGGTGGCCAGGGGTGTTGTCCCGTCCGAGAATGTGATCGTGCCGGTCAGGACGCCCGCGGCCGGGTAGGCGGGGCCTACGGTGGCGGTGACGGCGACGGCGTGCCCGAACAGCGGGGTGGACGTACTCGGAGTCAGCGTGATCGCGGTTTCGTACCGGAACGAGACGATCGCTTTGCCGCTGCCGTGGCTGACGCCCGGGATGAGGGAGACGTTGGTCGCCGCTGGCGTCGCATACCCGCTCCCGCCGCCGCCACCTGCCCCGAAGAAGCCGCCGGGCTCCCCGCCGCCGGAGCCACCGCCACCG
>NZ_CEVIVC010000108.1:0-16231 GCF_982290645.1 Protofrankia sp. CiP1_Cm_nod4 | reverse complement strand
CACCGGGGGTGAGACGTCATGAGCCTGCTGGTCGTCGGTCTCAACCACCGCAGCGCGCCCACGTCCACCCTGGAGAAGGCCGCGGTGCCGGACGACGACGTCCCGAAGGTCCTGTACGACCTGTCGCAGGCCGGATCCGTCGCGGAGAGCGTGGTGCTCTCGACATGTAACCGCACCGAGATCTACGCCGAGGTGGAGACCTTCCACGGCGGCGTCGCCGACGTCTCCGACCAGCTCACCCGGATCACCGGCACCCAGCTGGCGGATCTCGCCCCGCACCTGTACGTCCACCACGAGGCACGGGCCGTCGGCCACCTGTTCTCGGTCGTCTGCGGGCTCGACTCCATGCTGGTGGGGGAGGCGCAGATCCTCGGCCAGGTCCGGTCGGCCCTACGCGTGGCCCAGGCCGAGGCGAGCGTCGGCGCCACCCTCGAGGGCCTGTTCCAGACGGCCCTGCGGGTCGGTAAACGGGCGCACAGCGAAACCGCGATCGGCACCGCCGGGGCGTCGATCGTCTCCGTCGGGGTACGGCTGGTCGCGGCCGAGTGGGGGCCGCCGCCCGCCGACGCGGCCGACCCCTTACCCGGGAGCGCACCCGCCGGCAACACGCCCGCCGACGGCGCGCTGGCCGGCCGACGCGTCCTGCTTGTGGGCGCGGGGGCGGTGGGGGCGCTGGCCGCGGCGGTCGTACGGCGGGCCGGCGCGACCGACCTCGTCGTCGCGAACCGTACCGCGGCGCGGGCCCACCGGATCGCCGACACCTACGGTGCCGAAGTGATTCCGCTCACGCACCTGGCGGGCGAGCTGGGCCGGGCCGACCTGGTGATCTCCTCGACCGGCGCGTCCGGGCTGGTCCTGACCCGGGGCGTGGTGGCCGACGCGCTGGCCCGCCGCGGCGGCCGGCCACTGGTGCTGCTCGACCTCGCGCTCCCGCGGGACGTCGACGTGGCCGTCCGCGAACTGCCCGGCGTCACCCTTATCGATCTCGACACGCTGCGGACGGCCCTTGAGGGCCAGCAGGCGGTCAGCGACGTCGAGTCGGTGCGGACTCTGGTGGCCTCCGAGGTCAGCGCCTATCTCGACCGCCGCCGCGCGCACCGGGTCGCCCCGACGGTGGTGGCGCTGCGGGCCCAGGCCGCCGCCGTCGTCCGGGAGGAGCTCCTGCGGCTGCACACCCGGCTGCCCGACCTCGACGCGCGCGACTGGGCCGTGGTCGAGGGGGCGGTGCGCCGGGTGGCGGACAAGATCCTGCACGCGCCGACGGTGCGGGTCCAGCAGCTCGCCGCCGCCCCCGGCGGTGATTCCTACGCCGAGGCGTTGCGGGAGCTGTTCGATCTGCCGCGGGAGACTCCCGCGGTGGTCTCGTTACCCGATCTGCCGGAGGTGCCCTAGCGGCCGGCCGCGGCCGGCGCGGACGCGTCGTCCGGCGGCCGCAATACGAGGCCCAACGGGTGGCCCGGTGGATGACGCAGCGGCACAAACCCGGTCCGGGACTGAATATCCTGCCGATACGAGGTAACGTCGATACTCGGATAAGGGCCGCGCCGATAGACGCATTGGATCAGCGGGCTGTTGGATCAGCGGGCAGGGTTCGGCGGCGCGTCGCGAAGCAGTGTACGAGCTGCCCGGGGCTGTGGATCCGGCAGAGCCTGTCGACAGGCGCCGGAGTTGTCCCGTCCCGTGGGCGGGATGTCGCGGGCGGGAGCGTTCAACAAGATGGCGACGTCCGGGCAGAGGTCCGGCGAGGTGACGGGAGGGAGGCGCTGGCAGTCGAACACGTAGGTGAGCAGGACGCGTCGAAGCCCAGGTTCGAGCGCGCGGACTGTACCGACGACAGGCAACTCCCCGCGGGCTGCTACGGTTTGTACTGGACGGTCCACCATCGCGGGCTGCTGTTGTTGCCGAGCGTGCCTACCCGGCGGCCATTGAGGCCGGTCGCGGTGCGCTGGTCGGCGCCTTCGCCGAGGTCGCGATGGCGTCCACCGGAACATCGGGCGCCGGTGCCATTCGACCACGGGCCGTGGTCGCGTTGCCGGAGAGGGAGCGTGTTCTCCGGCGCGGGATCACCGGGTCCGCCGACTTACCCGGGGGCGCTGGGAGAGCGCCTCGCGGACACGATGTTGTCCGCCGGAGCACAGACGCTGATGGGAAATCGCTGATCATGGCCACCCGCCGCACAAAGAAGCCTCTGACCCCGGTCGCCCTCGTTGGAGCAGGCCCACGCGACCCCGGTTTGTTGACAGTTCTCGCCGCCGAGACGCTGGCCGGGGCCGATTCGGTAATCGTCGATCCGGACGTCGCCCCGGAGATTGTCGCCAAGCTGCCCGGCGAGGTGCTGCGGATCGGCGATACCGACGTGGCAAAACCAGTCCTGGACGCGACCGCGGCGACCACCGTCGTCGTCACCCGGGCCCGTGCCGGTGAGCGGGTCGTACGCCTGTACTCCTCGGATCCGTGGCTGACCGGAATCGGCACCGCCGACGCGCAGGCACTCGCCAAGGCGAAGATTCCCTTCCGGGTCGTGCCGGGGATTCCGACCGGCGCGGCGGTCGCCACCTATTCCGGGATCGCCACCGGCCTGCCGGTCACCTTCGCGAGCACCCAGGGGGTCTTCTCCGCCAGCGGGGTGCGGCCCACCGTGGCCCCGGTGGCGGAGACGCCCACCACGGGGCTGGGCGCCCCGTCCTTCGGGGCGGGCCGCCTCGGTGGACGTGGCCTCTCCAGCCTCGGCAGCTCCGGCTCCGGTCTTGGTGGTCCCGGGCTGGGCGGCCCAGGGCTGGGCGGGTCCGGGCTGGGCGGGTCCGGGCTCGGCGCGGGTCTCGCGGCCTCGCCGCTGGGCTCCTCGCTGGGGCTCGGCGGGCTCGCCGGGAGCGGAAGCCTGGACGTCGGCGGCTCCGGCTCGGACCTCGACTGGGCGGCGCTGGCCCAGGCACCCGGCACCCTTGTGGTGACGGCGGTCTCCAACGAGGTCGGCAAGGTCGCGGCGGCGCTGGTCGAGCACGGCCGGGCCGGCGACACCCCCGTGTCGGTGACGGTGGACGGCACCACCACCGACCAGCGCACGGTCACCTCCACCCTGGACCGGATCGAGGCCGACGCCGCGCCCGTCGTCGCGAACGCCCCCTGCGTGGTGATGTCCATCGGGGTCGCGGTCACAGCTCGTAACAAGCTGTCCTGGTGGGAGTCGCGCGCGCTGTTCGGCTGGACGGTGCTGGTGCCCCGGACGAAGGAGCAGGCGGCGATCCTGTCGGATCTGCTGCGCTCGCACGGCGCGAGCCCGCTGGAGGTGCCCACGATCGCGGTGGAGCCGCCGCGGACGGCCGCCCCCATGGAACGCGCGATCACCGGCCTGGTGTCCGGGCGCTACCAGTGGGTGGCCTTCACCTCGGTCAACGCGGTCCGGGCCGTCCAGGAGAAGGTCGAGGAGCGCAGCCTGGACGCGCGGGCGTTCGCCGGCGTCAAGGTGGCCGCGATCGGCGAGGCGACCGCGGACGCCCTGCGCGCCTTCGGCATCCGCCCCGACCTCGTCCCCTCCGGCCAGCAGTCCAGCGAGGGCCTGCTCGCCGACTGGCCCGACTACGACGACGTGTTCGACCCGCTCGACCGGGTGCTGCTGCCCCGGGCCGACATCGCCACCGAGACCCTGGTGGCCGGCCTGAAGGAGCGCGGCTGGAACGTCGACGACGTCACCGCGTACCGCACGGTGCGGGCCGCGCCGCCGCCGGCCCCGATCCGGGAGGCGCTCAAGGGCGGCCGGGTGGACGCGGTGGTGTTCACCTCCTCCTCGACCGTGCGCAACCTGGTCGGGATCGCCGGCAAGCCGCACGAGACCACGGTGATCGCGGTGATCGGCCCGCAGACCGCGGCCACCGCGGTCGAGCTGGGCCTGCGCGTGGACGTCCAGGCGTCCGAGGCGTCGATCCCGTCGCTGGTGCAGGCGCTGGCCGACTTCGCCGCCGAGCACCGGGAGGAGCTGGGCAAGGTCGGCCCGCTCGCGGCCCGGCTGCCCAAGCCCCGGCGCGGTTCCCGGCGGTGAGCGTGCCGCCGCGCGTCACCGCCGGTGCGAGCACGGCGGGGCCGGCCGCCCCGCGTCCGCCGTTACCCGGGGCTGGCGCCCTGGGTGCCACTGCCCTGGGTGCCACTGCCCTGGGTGCCACCCCCGGTGGGGGCGTGGGATTCCCGCTGGCCCGGCCCCGTCGACTGCGCCGCGGGGCACCATTGCGCCGGCTGGTGGCCGACGTCCGGCTGCATCCCGCGGATCTTGTGTTGCCGCTGTTCGTCAAGGAGGGCATCGACGCCCCCGCGCCGATCGCCTCGATGCCCGGAGTCGTCCAGCACACCCGGGAGTCGTTGCGCAAGGCCGCGGTGGAGGCGGCCCGCGCCGGCGTCGGCGGCCTGATCCTTTTCGGCGTGCCCGCGCACAAGGACGGGCGCGGCTCGGCCGCGGACGACCCGTCCGGCATCGTGCAGCTCGCCCTGGCCGACCTGGTCACCGAGATCGGCGACGACATGGTGATCATGACGGACCTCTGCCTGGACGAGTACACCGACCACGGCCACTGCGGCCTGCTGACCGAGGACGGCGAGGTCGACAACGACGCCACCCTGGCCCGCTACGCGTCGATCGCCCTGGCGCAGGCCCGCGCCGGCGCCCACGTGGTGGCGCCGAGCGGGATGATGGACGGGCAGGTCGGCGCGATCCGGGCGGCGCTCGACGGCGGCGGCTTCTCCCACGTCCCGGTCCTCGCCTACTCGGCGAAGTACGCGTCGGCGTTCTACGGCCCGTTCCGGGACGCGGCCGAGTGCGCGCCGCGCTTCGGCGACCGCGCCGGCTACCAGCAGGATCCGGCCCGTTCCGTCGGCGAGGCCCTGCGTGAGGTCGCCCTCGACCTCGCCGAGGGCGCCGACGCCGTGATGGTGAAGCCGGCGCTGGCCTACCTCGACGTGCTGCGGGCGGTCGCCGACGCCGTGGACGTGCCGGTCGCCGCCTACCAGGTCTCGGGCGAGTACGCGATGGTGGAGGCGGCGGCGGCCAGCGGCTGGATCGACCGCGAGCGCGCCATCACCGAGACGCTCACCGCCATCCGCCGGGCAGGCGCGGACATCATCCTGACCTACTGGGCGACGGAAGTCGCCCACCGCCTGCGCTGACCCACACCGCCCGCGTTTACCCTCGCAGGTCCCGCCTGCCCCGCGTCGCCTCCGTTGTCGCAGGCCGCTTCTGTCGCATCGCCGACGTCCTGACGATTCTGTGGTCTCGGTATGTGGTCTCCAGTGTGCGGTACGTACTGATCCGCCCGCTTCAGGCGGTACTCTTGCTTTACAGCAAGATCTGTCGAGGTATGGAGGAAGGTGCGCAGTGACCCTGCTCATGGAGCGGCCGGTCCACGAGATCCCGGTCGCGTGTTCGTACCGATGGTACGAACAGATCGACTATGGTGATGGCATGGCCGTCGCAAAGGTGTCCGTCTCCCTGGACGAACGTGTCCTCACCGCCGCGCGGGCAGCGGCGGCAGCCGAGGGCGTGAGCCTGTCGTCCTGGATCTCCCGTCTGATCGACCATCACATCGGCATCCAGGAAGGTCTCGCCGCCGTCCGCGAATACGAGGCCGAACACGGCCCCATCCCCGAGGATGCGCTGCGGCGTGCCGACGAGATCCTCGACCGTCTCGGAGTCGGGAGGAAGCCCTGATGGCGCAGGACGAAGGAGGGGTCACGTACGACACCGGTGCGCTCCTGGCGGCTGAAGCCGGTGATCGTGCGATGTGGGCGCTGCACCGGCGAATCCTGGAACGGGAAGTCCGTCCGGTCATTCCCGCGCCCGTGCTGGCGCAGGCATGGCGAGGCGGTCCACAGCCGTTGCTGTCCCGCCTGCTGAAGGGCTGTGACGTCGAACCGCTGTCCGAGGAGACCGCGCGGGCCGTCGGCGCGCTGCTGGCCCGGGCGGGAAGCAGCGACATCGTCGACGCCGCGGTCGTGCTGAACGCGGCCTCGACGGACCGTTCGATCCTGACCAGCGACACACCGGATCTGCGCGCCCTGGCCGAAGCCCACGGGACGAAGGTCGACATCCACCCCGTGTGAGCTCCCCGTCCGCGCGTCTGTCCGTCCGTCCGCGCAGGTCCGTTCCGCTGCCTGTTCGCGGTGTTTCCGGGCAGGAAGAAGCCGTGAGAAGCAGTACGGCAAAGACCGGCGGGGGCCGGTCGGGACGGAACGGCAGCGCGGCGGAACAGCCGGGCGGGAGGCGGACGTGGTTCTGACACCGGTATCGACCAAGAAGATGGGAAACATCCGGGAAGCGGCCGAACGCGCCGTCCAGCACGGTGTCGTCACCGTCGACATCGACGGTCGGCGCTACGAGCTGCTGCCGTCCGAGCAACTCGGCTACTTCGCCGGTCTGGTGGCGCTCGGTCTGCTCGGGATCATCGAGTGGCCGGTCGCGGCCGTCGTGGCCGTCGGGCACACGATCGCCTACCGCAGCCACCGGCAGGGCCTGCGCAACCTGGGCGCCGCCCTCCAGGAAGCCTGACCGGCCGGGCGTTTGCGCCGGTTTGAGGTAGCCGGCCCATGTGAAGCGGGCCAACCGGCGGGACCCGGCGTGGGCGAGTCCCGTGTTGCCATGTCCCATACGATCGGCGTCGGACCCGTATGGACGGAGGATGCGTCGACATGGCGGAGGACGGCATCGACGTCCGTGAAGAGTACTTCGACAACATGGCAACCGGTGTCGAGGCCGAGTTCGATGGCGAGCAGCCGGGTATCGCCAGGCCCTGGGATCCGGATGACATCCGGGTCGGTACGAAACAGTTCTCCCTCCGCAACATCCTCGATCTGATCGACGACGGTGATCTGGAGCTGGCGCCCGACTTCCAGCGGAACAAGGTCTGGAAGGCCCGCCAGAAATCGCGTCTCATCGAATCGATCCTGCTGCAGATCCCGCTACCGGCATTTTATTTTGCCGAGGACACCAGCGGTATGATGCGCGTCGTCGACGGTCTACAGCGGCTGTCCGCCGTGCACAGTTATGTACGGGGGCGGCAGCAGGCGTTCGCGCTGACCGATCTGGAGTATCTTGGTTCGGCTGAGAAGAAACGTTTCGAGGAGCTGGCACCGGCTCTCCGGCGTCGGATAAACAATGCGCAGATCGTCGTCCATGTCATTGATTCGACCACTCCACCAGATGTCAAGTACGACATCTTCAAGCGGATTAACACAGGTGGTACGCCGCTCAATGCTCAGGAGATCCGGCACTGCATGAGCAGGAAGCGCAGTCGAAGTTCCTCAAGCAGTGCACGCACACTCCAGAGTTTCCAGAGTTCGATAGAGCCACTGGCGGACGTTTTCGTGATCATATTCGGATGGATGACCGCGAGGTGGTACTCCGATACTGTGCATTCTGGCCGAGGGGCGTCGACGGCTATGTCCGGGAGAGCTCCATGGATGCTTTCCTGGAGAGAACAACAGGCATGCTCGACGATTCGCAGGAGGTTTCAGAAGATCGCTTGAATCCGCCCCATGACGACGGAGGCCGGACAGCGTCGGTCGCCGGCCGGGTCGGGGTGTACCGAGTCCTTCGCGTGCGCCGGCTCCACCGGGCCGGCGCACGCGAAAGAGCCACGGATCACAGCAGGTATCGCCTTATTGGGAACCGGTGTTCACCTGACCGAGGAATCGAACGCGAAAACGGCCGCCAGCACCGCATTATAATCCCTCGCTCTCATGCTTTCGCCGGGAGATTTCGTGCTCCTACAGGGAGCGGTGGTAGATGCCGAAGGCGCGGGTGGCGAACTTGCCAGCCAGCACCGCCAGGGCGGTGAGGCCGAGCAGGTGGAGGCTGATCGACAGCCAGTCCGGGTCGACCGACCCGGCCTCGCGGACGGCGGTCACCGCCCAGTCCACCGGGTTGAACCAGGCGACAACCCGCATCCAGCCCGGCATGAGCTCCTTCGCCATGATCGCGGATGACAGGAACGTCAGCGGCAGGACGCAGAAGTTCACCGCCGCGATCAGCACCTCCTCCCTGCGCACGATCAGGGCGAGCCCGTAGGACAGGGCCGCCACGATGAGCGCGACCAGCGCGGCACCGGCGAGCAGGACGGCCGGGCCCACCAGCCCGTTGTGGTAGCGGGCTCCGATCGCCCAGCCGAGCAATATGATGATCACCGACTGGATGATGGTAATCAGCACCTGGAAGACAAGTCTGCTGCCGATCAGGGCACCGCGTCGGACCGGCAGGGTCAGCATCCGGTCCGTCACACCACGGTCGATCTCGATGATGACGTTCATCCCGGACCAGCCCGCCGAGAACAGCGCGCTCATCACCACCACACCGGGCGTGAGAAAGTCAAAATAGGAGCCGCCGCCAAAGCCGGGGACATCCACAACCCGGCGGAACAACGATCCGAACAGGGGCAGCCATACCACCGCCTGCACGATCGTGATCGCCAGGTAGGCGGGCTGGCGTAGCATCGCGCGCAGGTGACGGACGGTCAGCCAGCGCAGCTGGCTGGCTGCCGAGGCGGTGAACCCGCTCCGCTCGGCAGCCGGCAGCGGCTGTGGCTCCGGGATCCTCGTGATGTCAACCGGAGCAGCCGGGACGGCCGGAACGCGGGCTCGTGCGGCCGCGCCGGCCGGGGTGCCGGTCGTGCTCCCTGGACTGGTCGGGATGTCACCTCTGGCGGCGCCACCGGCCGGGGCGATCGCGGTGCCAGGGCCGGCCGGGGCGGCGGCTTTGGCGCCAGGGCCGGCGGTGTCGACCGTGTCGGTGGTGTCGACCGTGTCGGTGGTGTCGGTGGTGTCGGTGGTGTCGGTGGTCGTGCCGGTGTCAGTGAGGCCTGCCATCAGGCCACCCCCTTGTCCGGAACAGCGTTGGGCTGGGCAGCCCCGTCCTGGGGCCTGTCGTCCTGGAGACTGTCCGGGACGGGGCCGGCATCCGCTCCGGGCCCTGCGTCGGCGGTGAACCGGCGGCCCACGTGACGCAGGTAGACGTCGTCCAGGGACGGCCGGGCGATCGTCGCCGCGACCACCGCGACGTCCACCCGGTCGAGAGCCGCGAACACGGCAGGCAGCGACGAAGCGCCATGGGTGACCCGGGCGTGCACCTCCCGGCCGTTCACCGTGGTCTCGGTGACGCCCGGGACCTGGTCGAGGGCCGCGGTCACTGTCTCCACGACCACGGCGGCCGGGACGGCGGCGAGCTCAAGGTGGACGGCGTCACCTTTCAGTTCGCTCTTGAGCGCGTCAGGACTGCCCTGGACGAGGATGCGCCCGCCGTCGATGATCGCCACGAGGGAGGCGAGCCGGTCCGCCTCCTCGAGGTAGTGCGTGGTGAGCAGGATCGTCAGGCCGTCCGCCGCGAGCGAACCGATCTCGTCCCACATCTGGGCGCGTGCCTGCGGGTCCAGGCCGGTGGTGGGCTCGTCGAGGAAGAGCACGCTGGGCTGGTGGATCAGGCCTACCGCCACGTCGAGCTTGCGCAGCATGCCACCGGAGTAGGTGCGCGCCGGCCGGTCCGCGGCCGCCGTCAGCTCGAACTGGTCGAGCAGCTCGGTGACCCGGTCGATCAGCATGGAGCGGGGCAGGCCGTGCAGGCGGGCGGCGAGTGCGAGGTTCTCGCGACCGGTGGCCTCCAGGTCGATGCCGGACCGCTGGGCGACCACGCCGATGCGCTGCCGGACCTGCTCGGGATGTGCGAGGACGTCGATCCCGGCCACGCTGACCGTCCCCGAGTCCGGGCGTGACAGCGTGGTCAGGATCTTCACTGTCGTGGATTTGCCGGCGCCGTTCGGCCCCAGCAGGCCGAACACTGTCGCGGGTGCGACACCGAAGCTCAGGCCGGACAGCGCACGCACGCCCCCGCGGTAGGTTTTCACCAGCTTTTCCGCCTGAATCGTGAAATGTTCGCCCGGGTCCGTGGTGTGTACGGTGCTCCGGAAGACGGCCGCGTCCGTGGCCGTTCCGGCGGCACCGCCAGGCCGCGTCAGCGTGGCCGCCGCTGCTGTCGCCGTTCCCGTGGCTGTCGCCGTTGCCGTGGCTGTCGTCGCGGCCGCTGTTCCCGCTGTTTTCGTGGCCGTGGTCCGCTTGGCGGTCCCGGATGTTCCAGGCAGTAGTGTGGTGGCGATGCCGGGTGGCTGCCCGGCGGATTCCGGAGCCGGGTGTGCGGTCATCAGATCCCCCCTTGTCCGCATTACTCTTCTTTTTTTCCGGCGGTATTTTCCGGGCAGGGCGCCGGGCCGCTGCCCGGGGGTTTCCGTTGAGCCTGCCGGACTGGCTCCCGGATCTCCCGGATTTTCCGGACCGGCTCCCATACCTGCTTCCGCGGCTCCTGGCCGGGCTCTGCCGATCCGCCGGGAATCCCGGATCCGGCGGGCGGCGCGGGCCCGCCGGGAGTTCCGGGCACGGGATGAGTCCGGCTCCCGGCGAGAATTACGGTTCCGGCGGGAATGCTGGTTCCGGCCGGAATCCGGCTCCCGGCGGAAGTCTTGGTTCCGGCAGGAGTCCCGGTTTCCGCGGGAGCCCCGGTCCCGGCGGGAATGCCGGGCGCGCGAGGAGCGCGGTCGCGTCGCCGTTGGCCTTCCAGGGCCTTGAGCACGGCCTCCCGTATCCGCTCGGGATCGGTCTCGCCGCGGGTGTGGATCGCGTCCCAGATGTGGATGCCGTCCAACGTCCTGTTGGTGATCTCCGAGATGAGCTCGTCCACGTAACGCAGCTCGGCCTCGGCCAGGGCGCTGAAATACTCGGTTTCCAGGGTGAACAGCCGGGGGAGCCCCTTGCGGACGGCCAGCGCCTCGCCCGCGTGGCTGTGCTCGATCTGGAGCAGGAGCCGGTTGCGGCGTTCGGTGAGCAGTCTCGCGGTGTCCTCCGGTGTGAGCACCGCCAGCATGGAAAGCGCCGCCTCGAAGCGGAGATACTCCTTTGTCGGCGTGCTGACCAGTTCGGACATCCAGTCGTAGAGCTCGGTCCGGCCGGCCGGCGTGATCTCGTAGACGGTCCGTTCCGGCCGTCGACCGTCACGGACGGTTTCGCGGGCGGTGATGTAACCGTTGTGAGCCAGTGCGTCCACGACCGTGTAGAGCGAGCCGTACGTCAGCTTGATACTGTCTTCCTTGTGCCGCTCGCGCATGGTTGTCGACATCTCGTACGGGTGCATGGGCCGTTCGTTGAGAATTCCGAGCACAGCAAGGGCCAGCATGTTTGCCATCCGTCGACGGGCCATGTCCGTACCGTTCTCCGTCCGTGCTGTTCTCCGCCCCCGATTACTCGACTGCGAGTGTCCGGTTACAAAAGCCGGCCTGTCAATCCGGCCGGGCGGCTGGCGGAGCCGACAGCGCTGTCCTGATTCGCGAGATATTCACCGGACATGACGGAACCAGGACGCGGCGAAGCCAGGACATGATGGAATTCCTGCCCGGTGCCGCGGGAGGTCCTGATATTCCCGGTCGTCCCACACCGGATCCGACGGACGGATTCTATAGACGAGCTTGGCGGACAGATTCGGCGGACGTGTTCGGTGGACGGGCTTGGCGGACGGGTCTGGTGGACGGGGACGTCAGCGGTCCGACCATTGCGGATGCCCCGGGCCGGACGCTCGACGAGCGCTGCGTGACCCGCTGCGTCATGCTCGGAAGTGCGTCGTGACACCTCCGGCACGGGTGGGCTCGGCGGCGCACCCGTGCCGGCCTCTGGCCCCCTGACTCCTTGGCCCCCTGACCATTCTCGGCCTCGGATCGGCCTCGGATCGGCCCTGGCCCTCGGCGGCGCGCCCCGCGCCGGCCTGTCAGCCGCCCACCGGCCTGCTGGCCGCCGCCGACGTGGAGTGTGCCGGCCTGTCGGCCATTTCTCAGCGTGTCCGCGCTGGCCGTCGGTCATGCGCCGGCGCGGATACGTCGGTCTGTTGGCTTCTCACCGGTGTGGCCGCTGGCTTCTCACCGGTGTGGCCGCGTCGGCCTGTTGGCTTCTTGGCGGCACGGATGCGCCGGCCGGCCGGCATGAGGCGCGCGGCCGGTGGGCGTGCCGCGTCACGGACGCCGGTGGGCGGCTGGGTCATCCCCGCCCACCGGCGGCCCCGGGGCCGGCGTCCCCTGTACCGCGCCGGCCCGGCTCCTCGGCGGTCGGCCGCAGGCGTCCCCGGTGGTGGAACCGGGATGGGGACCAGGGCCAGCGGGGGGCGGCGCTGACCTGCGAGGATCGGGGCATGTCAGTCGTGTCCGGGGCCGCTGCCTCCGAGGAGTTGTTCCGTCGAGCTCAGCGGATCATCCCCGGTGGGGTGAACTCACCGGTTCGGGCGTTCCGGGCGGTTGGCGGCACACCACGGTTCATGGTGTCCGGGGACGGTGCCTACCTCACCGACGCGGACGGCCACCGATACGTCGACCTGGTCTGCTCCTGGGGCCCGATGATCCTGGGGCACGCCCACCCGGCGGTGGTCGAGGCGCTGCGGGTGGCCGCGTCGCGGGGCACGAGCTACGGCACGCCGAGCCCGGGCGAGGTCGAATTGGCCGAGGAGATCGTCTCCCGGGTGGGGCCGATCGAGCAGGTCCGGCTGGTCAACTCCGGGACCGAGGCCACCATGAGCGCGCTGCGGCTCGCCCGCGGCGTCACCGGACGGTCGAAAATCATAAAGTTCGCCGGCTGCTACCACGGTCACGTCGACGCGCTGCTCGCCGCCGCCGGCTCGGGGGTGGCCACCCTCGGCCTGCCGGACACGCCGGGAGTGACCGCGGCCACCGCGGCGGACACGATCGTCCTGCCCTACAACGACCTGACCGCCGTGGACGAGGCCTTCGCCGAACATCCCGGGCAGATCGCCGCCGTCATCACCGAGGCCGCCGCGGCGAACATGGGCGTCGTCCCCCCGCTGCCGGGTTTCAACGCCGGGCTGCGGCGGCTGTGCGACGTCCACGGTGCCCTGCTCGTCCTGGACGAGGTCATGACCGGCTTCCGGATCGGCCCGGCCGGCTGGTGGGGGGTGGAGGGCGCCGTCGAGGGGTGGGCCCCGGACCTGTTCACCTTCGGCAAGGTGATGGGCGGTGGGCTGCCGGCGGCGGCCTTCGGCGGGCGTGCCGAGGTGATGTCCCACCTCGCGCCCGTCGGCCCCGTCTACCAGGCCGGGACGCTGTCGGGCAACCCGCTGGCGGTCGCCGCCGGCCTGGCCACCCTGCGTGCCTGCACGTCCGAGGTGTACGCCACGGTGGACGCCCGCGCCGGCGACGTCGCCGGCATCATCTCGACGGCGCTGACCGAGCAGGGCGTGCCGCACCTGCCCAGCAGCGCCGGCTCACTGTTCAGCTTCTTCTTCACCGACGGGCCGTCGGTGGTCGACTACGCTGGAGCGCGGACGCAGTCCAGCGCCCGGTACGCCGCGTTTTTCCATGCCATGCTGGACGTCGGGGTGTATCTGCCACCATCCGCCTACGAGGCGTGGTTCGTCTCGGCGGCGCATGATGACGAGGCCGTCGAACGGATCGCGGCCGCCGCGCCGACGGCGGCCCGGGCAGCCGCCGGCGTGCCCGAACCGGTCCCGGCCACGAGCGCTGGAGGGAAGCGTCCATGACATCCGCACGGCCCGGCGCGTCCGACCCCGTCGACGGGCCCCTGTCCCCAGCGCCGGAACCGTCCTCGCCGGAACCGTCCTCGCCAGGCTCCTTCCTGTCGGGACCAGCCTCGCCGGAACCAGCCTCGCCGGGACGGTCCGCGTCGGGTGGGCTGACCACCGTCCACCTGGTACGCCACGGTGAGGTGTTCAACCCGGAGAAGGTTCTCTACGGCCGGCTGCCCGGGTTCGTCCTGTCCGAGGCGGGGCAGCGGCAGGCGAAGGTCACCGCGGAGTTCCTGGCCGGGCGTGACATCGCCGCGGTCGTGGCGAGCCCGCTCGAACGGGCCCGGCAGACCGCGGCCCCCCTCGCGCAGGCCCTCGGCATCGGCGTGGAGATCGACCCCCGCCTGATCGAAAGCCGCAACGTCTTCGAGGGCAAGCCGTTCGAAGCCGGCCCGGCCCTGCTCCGCTACCCGCGGATGTGGCGGGTGCTGATCAATCCGTTCCGGCCGTCCTGGGGCGAGCCCTACACCGAGATCGCCGGACGCATGCTCGCCGCCGTGGCCGAGTGGCGGGACGCCTTCCCCGGCCGCGAGGTGGTGCTCGTCAGCCACCAGCTGCCGGTGTGGACGGCCCGGCGCGCACTGGAGGGCCACAAACTCTGGCACCGCCCGGACCGCCGCCAGTGCGCACTCGCCAGCGTCACCTCAGCCGTCTACACGGCGGACCGCCTGCTCCGCATCGACTACGCCGAACCCAACGGCCCCACCACAAACCAGCCGGGCTCCGTCGGCGCCTGACCCGACCAGCCGAAGGCGGCCCCCCCACCCACTGGGCCGAGGACGACCTGTCCTATGTTTCTGCGCGCGGGGCACCTGAGCTGCCCCGGCTTTCCGGCGGACGCGGGGTGCCCGTCGAGTCGGTGCGGCCGATCCGGGCTTTCGGATACCGGATCCGACGGATGCGAGGGGGACGCGACGGCATCAGCGTGTTCTCGGGCAGCGACCCGCACGCGTGGACGCGGCACGCGCGGACGCGACGCGGAACACCATCCCGCCATCGGCATTCATGATCGTTATCATGTCTGTGGACACGATCAGATGGCCGTCCGCACGTTCACCTCATCGAGCGGGCCGCCACGTATAACGAATTACCCGTTCCCCGGAGCGCGCACGGTCATCAGAGCACCACACAACTCGCGGATATCCCGCGACGTCATGAGGCGTCCGCGTCTGCCGTCACGGTGTTCCTGACAGCGACAAGGTTGCCCCTGATCACGGTCACACGGGGTGATCGGTGTCGAGGACCCGTAGGGCATCGGCCAGGGTCTGCTCAAACAGGCTGACCGCATCCTTCACTCGCCCCGCCGACCAGTAAGCGTGGACGAGGTTGTTCCGGGAGGTCAGGGTGTCGGGATGATCCGGACCAAGTATTCGCAGCATGTCGGGCAGCGTCCGCTCGTATAGGTCGATCGCCTCCGCCGCCCGCCCCGCCGACTCGTAGGCATAGGCGAGGTTGTTCCGGGAGGTCAGGGTGTCGGGATGATCCGGACCGAGGAGGCGCTCGTCGAGGGTCAGGGCACGCTGGAGCAGGGCCATAGCCTGCCCGGGCTGGCCGTGCTCGACGAGGTAGCTGGCGGCGCGGTTGTACAACCGGGTCAGCCCATCCGGGGGCGGGTTGAGGCCGTCGGCCCGGTCGAGAACCGCGCGCACGTGTGGCAGGGCCCGCTGCCACCGCGGCCACACCGCCGGGTTGTTTCTGATTTCCTCGGGCAGGACGGCGGTGCACAGCCCGACCAGCGCTGTGACCCGCTCCGTCCGTTCCGCGGTGGGCAGGGCGGCGCGGGTGGCGGCCTGGATCAGTCGATGCACGCTGGCCGTGTCGCCCGCGCGGGCGGCCAGGTGGTAGCCGACCAGCGCCCCCACTGTTTCCGCCCACGCCAGTCGGTCGACGGTCGCGGCCCGTAACAGTCCCCGGGGGCCGAGCGCGTCCGGGGTGGTGGTGAACAGTTCCAGCGGGATCGCCTCCGGGGCGCAGAACGCCCACAACTCCAACAGAGCCACCGCCGCCGGCCGCGTCTCCCGCAGCTTGTCGATCGACAGTTCCCACAGGGTCGCAACCGTGCGTTCCGCCCGCACCACCGGATCCGGCGCCGACCCGCGGACGAGCATGTCCTCCAACCGCTCCGCCAGCAGATCGGCGTACTCGGCCGCGGGCATGCCGGTCTGGTCGAGGTAGCCGGCGGCCTGCTCCACCGCCAGCGGCAGATCCCCCAGCAGCGCGCAGATCCGGTCCGCGACCGCCACGTCCAAGTCCGGGAAACGGCCGGTGAGCATCGCCATCGCCTCGGCGTGGGGCAGCATCGGGATGTCCAGCACCAGGCCGAGGCGGCGCCAGCCGGTGCGGCGGGAGGTCACCAGCAGCCGGCCCGGCCCCGGTGCGAACCGTAGCTTTTGTTCGAGGGTCGTCGGGTCGTCGGCGTTGTCGAACACCAGCAGCGACCGCGGCAGACGCACCCACGCGGCGACCACCGCCGCCGGGTCGGTATCCCGCGGCAGGCCGACGGCCGGGGCCAGGTCGGCGAGATGGCTGCCGAGCAGGTCGGGGTTCTCCGCCGGCACCCAGCCCACCCGGTCGAACGCGGCTGCGTAGCGGTGCAGGTACTCGATCGCCAGCGCGGTCTTCCCCACCCCACCC
>NZ_CEVIVC010000107.1:15559-16759 GCF_982290645.1 Protofrankia sp. CiP1_Cm_nod4 | reverse complement strand
CCCGCCACCCCCGCCGAGCCGGCCGAGGACCAGCGGGTGCACCCCGTGCGTGTCCCGGGCCGCGTACAGGGTCGAGGTGTCGCAGAAGACCAGCGAGAACGCGCCGGCCAGCCGGGGCAGCACGGCCATGGCCGCGTCCCGCAGCGTCGGCCCCGGATGGGCGGCCAGCATGGCCGTGATCAGATCGGAGTCGGTGGTCGCCCGGATCCGGTCCTCGCCGGTGTCGACGAGGCCGGCGGCGAGCTCGACGGTGTTGGTCAGGTTCCCGTTGTGACCGAGTGCGACGCCTCCACGCCGCGACGACCGGTAGGACGGCTGGGCGTTCTCCCAGGTCGACGACCCGGTCGTCGAGTAGCGGGTGTGCCCGACGGCCACGTGGCCGGACAGGCTGGCCAGCGTCACCTCGTCGAAGACCTGGGCGACCAGCCCCAGCTCCTTGAAGACGAGGACGGCCCGGCCGTCGGCGACGGCGATGCCCGCCGCCTCCTGCCCCCGGTGCTGCAACGCGTACAGCCCGTAGTAGGTGAGTTTCGCCACGTCCTCGTCCGGCGCCCACACCCCGAAGACCCCGCAGGCGTCCCGCGGACCGGGATCATCGGAGCAGTCGGGAAAGTGATCGGGAACACAGCATCCCGCGCCGGAACCGCCAGCTCCCGCACCCGATGCGCCGGGACCACGCGCCGTCACAGCCCGCGGAACGCGGGCGGACCCGGGGCCTTCCGCCGAACAGGCAGGTGGGCAGGTCGAACAGTCACCGACGTCGCGCAACACAGCTCCTTGGACGTCATTGGTACTGGTCCGGCGTCCACGCTAGCAGTGCGGACCCGGGCCTACACCCGTCGATCTACAACTCATGCGGGCGGGAGCGGACATCACAGGCATATTTGACGTTTCCGCCGGCAGAACCAGCCCGGCCACCTTCCCGCCGGGACGGCGATCATCCCACCGACCAGGAGGCAGCGGACGTCCCGGCACGATCATCTAGAGCGCCGGTCAAGTAGCGCGGATCCCATTCACGACCACCCGCACAGACCATGATCCAGGAAAGTTTGTCGTTGTGTACGCTTTTTGTCCGTAAAAGCGTACACAACGACAAACTTGCGCCGATCTTCTCCGACGGCCGGCGTCCATCGAAACGGGTCACCGTTCGGGGGGATACGCATGGTTAGCTGACCGGCGCTCCCGTACGCGCCCGTCAGG
>NZ_CEVIVC010000107.1:12343-15083 GCF_982290645.1 Protofrankia sp. CiP1_Cm_nod4 | reverse complement strand
GGCCGTCAGGCCGGATGATCCCAGTTGGGTGGTTCCGGTCAGGCGACCCGCAGCAGTGGGAGGTACGGACGAAGATCGGCACGGGCGCCGCCGGCTCGGACCCGGCCGTCCGCGGTCGCGTCCGCCCAGCTCAGCCGGCCTGCCGCAAGCTCGACGAAGGCGACCGCCCCAGCCTCCACCACGTTCGGCGGGGTGCCCCGGGTGTGCCGCGGGCCTTCGACGGCCTGCACCGCGGCGAAAGGGGGCACCCGGACCTCCACCGAACGCCCGGGAGCGCGGGCCACGAGCTCGCCGGCGCACGCCTTCACGGCGAGCCGCAGCGCGTCCCGGGCCGGCTCGACCCCGATATCCAGGCCGTGCACGACACCCGCCACCACCTCGGCGAGCAGCAGATCCCCGAGACGTATCCCGGTCCCGCCGGTGCCCGCCCCGCCGCCGGTGCCGCCGGCCGGGCCCCCGTCGACGGTACCGACGGCCAGGCCCCCGTCACCAGTAGTCAGAAATTCGTCACTATTAGTCATGTACCCGTCACCGGTAGTCAGGCTCTCACCGGTGGCAGGCAGGCCCTCACCGGTGGCGGTCGTGACAGTGACCAGACGCCCGATGTCGGCGCCGTCGACAGCGGCCACCGCGGCGGCGATGCGCTCCCGCAGCCGCGAGCGGGCGCCAGCCGCGGAACCGGCGGGGCTGTCCGGCCCGGGGGCGTCGATGCCGGCGGCCGGTGACTGCCGGCCGGCAGGGGGATGGCCGGCGTCGGCAAGGGGGCCACCAGCAAGGAGGCCACCGGCAGAGGGAGGGCCGGCAGGACAGCCCGCGAGGTAGGCGGAGGTGGACAGCGTCGGCGCGGTGGCGGGCGGCGGCGCGGACACGGCCGCGTCCGCGAGCGCGGCGATGGACCTGGCCAGGTGCCCGACGACATCCGCGACGCTGCGGCCGGGCAGCCTGCTCGGCCGCGTGAACGCCAGGCCGGCGGACGCGTCCACCTGGTCCGCGATCCGCTGCCACTGGCTGATCAGCGCCGGCACCAGCTTCGGATCATCACGACGAGCCGCGGATGCCACCGTCCGATTATCGGCCGGCACATCGGCAAGCCGATTCCGGCACATCGGCAAGCCGGCCATCGACTGGCGGCCACCGGCCTGGTCGTCGGCCGACGCGCCGGTGGCCGGTCATCGGCTGGTGACCGGGCCGCGACGCGATCGTTGATCTTTTTGCTCCCGGGACGCTGGCCCGGGCCGTCGGAGAGGAGGATGGGCCGATGGACGCACAGCCGTACGGGAACGTGATCGTGGACGCGAGCGCCGGCGGCGTGACCCCGGGCGACCTGTTCGGGACGGCCGCCATCCGCCGCCGGGTGCTGGACGCCTGGGCCGCCTCCCCCGCCCGCTTCCGCGAGGACGCGAACGCCGAGGAGGACGCCGCCCGCGGCGCCTACCACGACCGCCTCGTCGTGGAACTGCTCCAGAACGCCGTGGACGCGGCCCAGGCCGCCGGGGCCGACTGTCGCGTCCTCATAACGCTGACCAGCGGCGACACCCCCGGTGGCCATGCCTCCGGCAGCTACGGCCCCGACAGTCACGGCCCGGGCGGTCACGGCCCGGGCGGTGGCGAGCACCGCAGCCGAAGCGGCGGCATGCTGGAGATCGCCAACACCGGAGCGGCGCTGTCCGCGCCGGGGGTCGAGTCGCTCTCGACGCTGCGTGCCTCGGCCAAACGCGACACCGCGGCCCTCGGCCGCTTCGGCGTCGGCTTCGCCGCGGTCCTGGCCGTCAGCGACACCCCGTCGATCGTGTCGCGCTCGACCGCCGCGCCACAGTCGAGCGCGACATGGGACGCCGGGGACGCCGCCGGCGCGCCGGGCGGCGGCTTCGGCGTCCGCTGGTCGAAGCGGGAAACGATCGACGCGGTAGGCGGGCTCGGGGTGCCGGCCCTCGATGCCGAGCTGGCCCGCCGCGGCGGTGCCGTCCCGGTGCTCCGGCTGCCCCTGCCCGTCCTCTACGCGGCGGCGCCGCCAGCGGGCTACGACACCGTCGTCCGGCTGCCGCTGCGCGACGCCGACGCGGCCGCCCTGGCCCGCACCCTTCTCGCGGGCCTCGACCCGACGCTTCCGCTGGTCATGCCCGGGCTCACCGAGGTCACCATCGTGATCGACGGCGTCCGGCGGACCCTGTCCTGCACCTGGGCGGACCGGGCGCCGGACGGCGTGGAGATCGCCGTGCTCGACGGCAGGCGCTGGCTCGGCCGGGTCCGGCGCGGGATGATCCCGCCCGCTCTGCTCGCCGACCGGCCGGTGGAGGAGCGGGCCCGCACCGGGTTCGAGACGCGGGCCTTCGTACGCGAGGGCGGCTGGCCCGCTGACGTGCCGAAACTCGTCCGCGCGCCGCAGCCGACCGACGAGCGGCTGTCGTTGCCGGTGCTGGCCAGCGTGGGCCTGCCGCTGGAGCCGTCCCGCCGGCACACGGTCGCCGGCCCGCTGCGGGACTGGCTGGTCGACCGGCTCGCCGAGACGGTCGTCGACCTCGCCGTCGACCTGGGCAACGGCCTCCTGCCGCCGCCGGACGCCCAGCCTGCGCCGCCACCCGCGTCGGCGTCGGCACCAGTGCCGACGATCCCGAATGCCGCGTCAGCACAGGCACGGTCGCTCTGGGACGTCCTGAGAGCGCAGGAGGCTCTGGACACCCAGCGGCCACCGGCGGATCCGGCGGGGCCTGCCACCTCGTCGCCGGGAACGGCGTTGGAC
>NZ_CEVIVC010000107.1:0-12318 GCF_982290645.1 Protofrankia sp. CiP1_Cm_nod4 | reverse complement strand
GCCTCGCGGTGGCAGGCGGCGCTGGACGCCGCGTCGGCGCCGGCTGCCTCGCTCGAGCTCGTCCCCACCGGGCTGCCGGTCGGCGACGTCGACGCCAGGCTGCGGGACGCTCTCGCCCGGCTGCTGCCGGACGCGCCGCTGCTGCCCGGCGGCCGCCGTGGCGCCGACTGCCTCGTCGGCGACCTCGGCCCCGCGACCGATCCGGTCACCGGACTGCTCACGGCCGCATCCGGCGATCCCGCCCCGGCTCCGGAAGATCCCGCCACGGTCCCGGCGTCCGCGGGCAGCACCTCGCCGGCCGGCAGCCGCCCGCCCGCCCGCGAGGGCCTGCCCAGGGCCGATCGCGAGATCGCCGACCTCGAACGGCTCCTGCCCGCCGCCGCGGACCTGCCCGCCGGTGACGGCGATCGCGCGGGCGGGTCCGTGGGTGACGCCGGCGGCACCGTCGACGGGCTGTTGCCCGCGGCCTACGCCGCCCGCCGGTGGCGGCCGGCCCTCGACGCCCTGGGGGTACGCCGTCTCGACACCGCCGGGGTCGTCGAGATCCTCACCGAGCTGCGCAGGCCGCCGGCCTGGTGGGCACGGGTCTACGCGGCGCTGGCGCACGCCCCCGACCGGGACGCCCTCGGCGCCCTGCCCGTCCCGCTGGCCGCCGCACCCACCGCCGCCGCGCTCCCCACGGCGTCCGCGGCCCCCACGCTCGCCGCGGACGCGGACGCGGACGCGGACACCGGAGCGGGCGTGACCGGCAACGCCGACGGCTCCCAGGAGCTGGGCGTCCGGATGGTCACCGGCCCGCGAGGGGTCCTGCTCCCCACCTCTGAGCTGGATGTTGTCACGCTGGTGGCCTCGGGCCTCCCGCTGCGGGTGGCACACCCGGACGCCTGTGCCGGTGCCGCCCGCGACGCCCTGCGCACGCTGGGCGCGGTCGAGGGGACCCCCGCCGGTGTCCTGCGCGACGGCTCCGTCCGCGATGCGATCATCGATGTCGACGCGGACGCCGATCCCGACGCCGCGCTCGCGCTGGCGGGCGCCGTCCTGGCCCTGGTCCGGGACGCGGGCCTCGGCGTCGCCAGCGGGCTCGACGGCGGCGCCGGCAGCATTGTTACTTTTGGTGACGACAATGCCTCCGGTGAACTGTCCTGGCTCGCCGACCTGCTGCTTCCTGACAGCGATGGCGACTTCACCCCCGCCGGGGAGCTCCTGATCGCAGACAGCCCGCTCGACCAGGTGCTCGCGGCGGACGCGCCGTTCCGCGTCCTGGCCGACGACCTCGCGCGGGCATGGCCGGCGGAGGTGCTCGAGGCGGTCGGGGTGCTGCGGACCTTTGCCGTGCTCAGCGCCACCGACGTCCGGCTCGACCCGGACGAGCCGGTCCTGCTCGACCTGGACGACAGCGACCTCTGGGTAGCGGAGATCACCGCCGGCAGTCCGCCCGGAGCCGGCCCGGATCCGGACGTGGACGGGCCGGGCGCGCCGCCCACCCTGCGGGCTTTCGCCGCCGTACGCGACCTCGAGCTCGTCGACCCGTCACAGTGGCCCGCCGCGCTCGCGGAGCTGGCCCGGCCGCCCCTACGAGACACGATCATGAAGTCCGGCCGGCTCCAGTGGCCCGATCGTCCTGGTCGGAGCCGGGGCGCCGGAGCCGGTGCTGGTATCGGGCCGGCCGCGGACGTCGGAGTGTCGTACACGCGCTGGTGGCTTTCACGCAACGCGCTGCTGCCGGTCGCCGGCTCCACGGCCGCGCTGCCACCGCCGGAGCTCACGCTGCCCGGCGCCGACCCGCTGCTGGCCGGGCTGTTCGCGCCGGCCGCCCCCCTGCCCGGGGTCGACGCCGACCTGCTGCGCCGGCTCGGCTGCCGGCTCACACTCTCCGACGTCCTCGGTGATCCGGACGCCGTGCTCGACCTGCTGGACCGGCTCGGCGACGCCGACCGGGACGTGCCGTGGCCGGCGGCCCGCGCCCTCTACATGGCCGCGGTGGACGCCGTCGCGGCCCTCCCCCGCTCCGGAATCACCAGCGACGGCGCCGACGGCGCCTACCGCGACACCGACACCGACGGCGAGACCGGCGATGGCGACGACGACGACGACGGACCGGCCAGTATTGACCCTCCGCTGACCGTTCGCACCCCGGACGGCGTGGTACGGACCTCCGACGCCGTGATCGTGGACGCGCCGGACCTCCTGCCGCTGCTCGGCGCGGGCCGCGGCGCGCTGCGGCTGCCGCTGGACCGGGCGGCCGAAGCGTCATACGTACTCGGTGTCCCCCTGCTCTCGTCGCTGGGTGACTGTGACGTCATCACTACCCGCGATGACCACAACACCGTCATCGGCGCCGGTGAAGGGGACACCCCCGAAGAGCTCACCGCACCGGACGGGACGCCGTACCTTTCCCACACCCGCCTGCTCGTGGCCGACGTCGACGGCCGGCCCACGCCCGTCCCATGGCGGGTGCTCGGCGGCATCGGCGGGGAGATCCACATCGACGCCGGCTCCGGGACGGACGCGCTGGCCAGAGCCCTGGCCTGGCACGCCGGCACCTGGGACCGCCGCCACGCCATCGCCGAAGCGCTGCGCGACCCCGCCCGCGAAGCCCAACGCCAGGCCGAAGCCGACCTCGACGACTCCTGACCAGCAGCGCCCGGCCACCGGCTCGACGGGCAACAGCGGACACACCGGACAGGAGCCGCCATGAAAGGCTGGACCCCTGACCTTTAACGCGAGCCCGCGGCGTCAAAGATCAGGCGGTGAACGGATGGCCCACTAAGTGGATACCTGACCGATATTCTCGATGTCATCCACCGGAATCGGAGATGACCGGCTGCCGCGGCTGGAATCGGCTACGGCTGGGACTGGTCGGTGCGGGCGGTGGGGAGCTGGCGGCGGAGGCGGTTGCGGCGGCGGGTCGTGGACCAGACTCCGACCAGGCCGAGCAGCGTGCCGACGGCCGTGGTGGCGATCCACCACAGGTGGCCGTCAGCCCGCAGGCCGCCCCGGAACGGCAGCATCACGATCAGCGCGACGAACCACAGGACCGTGCCCACCCGTACCGACAGCACACCGTCGTACGGGAGCGGCTCCAACTGCCGACGCTCACCCGTCACGCTCACCCGTACGACGCTACCCGCCCCGCCCCGGCCAGCTGCCCGGTCAGCCGCTCAGCGCGCGGACCAGGAACGAGGCCACATCGAGTTTCTTGTCGAGGACGCCGGCCTCGGTGTAGATGTCCGCGGTGCGTTGCAGGTCCTTGACGACCGTGTCGTCGATCGGGACCGCGGCTATGTTCCGACGATCGACCACCGCGGCCGCGACCGGCCCCGGCAGCTTCGTCAGGGAGGCGAACAATGTGGTGAACGCCTCCTTGTTGCTGTTCGTCCATGCGTACGCCCGGCCCTGACGGACGAGGAAGTCGGCGATGGCCGCGCGTTTCGCCGGATCCTCGAATGCCTGCTGGGAGGCTACGGTGAATCCGAGGCCGGTGCTGATCCCGCTGCCGTCCCGAAGGACCCGGGCGCCCTTTGCCTCCGACAACGCGATGTACGGGTCCCAGGTGGCCCATGCCGCGATCTGGTTGGAGTCGAAGGCGGCGCCGGCCGCCTGCGGCGACAGGAACGAGATCTCCACGTCGTTCGGGGCGAGCCCGGCCTCCCGGAGCGCGCCGAGCAGCAGATAGTGCCCGACGCTGCCCTTCGTGGTCGGCGAGACGGTCTTGCCCTTCAGCTCCGCCACGCTGTGGATGGGCGAGTCCTTGCTGACCAGGAGCGCGACTCCCCGCGGGGAGCTTCGGGACGCGCCGACGACCTTCAGCGGCGCGCCGGAGCCGAGCGAGGACAGGACGGGGGCGTCCCCGGCGCCGCCGATGTCGGCGGCGTTCGCCCGCAGCGCCTGCAGCAGGGGCGCCGCGGCGGAGAAGTCCGACCATTCGACCTTGTACGGCGCGCCCTTGAGCGCGCCGGAGGCGTCGAGCACCGCCTTGTTCTGGCCGACCTGGTCCGCGACCCGCAGGGTCACCCCGGACAGGTCCGGCGCGACACCCGCCGATGTCGGTTTCGGCGTGTCGGTTCCCCCGCCGCAGGCGGCAGCCACCAGCAGGGCCGCGAGCGCGGCGGCGCCGGCGAGCAGGCGGGGTTTCGGACGGGTCGACAGACGTGGCATCAGGCAACTCCGGTACGCGGACCTCTGCCGTCCGCGGAGACGAGGGTGAAGGCAGGAGGACAGGAAGGCAAGAAGTGACGGTGACGGGAAACAGGCCGGCCGGCCGGCGGAGGCATCAGGGCCGCCACCGGTAAATCCCGATTACGGAAAGTCGCAATTCGGTAGGGAACCGGTCGTGCGCCGGCCGGTCCGAGATCTGCGGCGCCTTACGCGGCCGTCATCGACAGCGGCTGCTCCAGGCCAGACCGTAATCCACGCAACGACGGCGCGTCAGGACGGTCTCGGCAGGCACAAAACAGCACTCTGCGTATTTTTCGCTTGTTCAGTCAAGAAGTAGAAAAGTGACATGCATCACACAACTTGGTCTGTTGACGCAGGTAGGAGCGTCGTGCTTCCGTTGATTTCATGTTCAAGCCGGCGCTTCTGGTTACTCGGGGTCACATCGACCTTCTTCGGGTGAAGTCCGCCGCATGTCCGGCATCCCGGCCGGGGACGTGACCTCGCCCAACCCGCGGCGACCCGAAAATGTGACGATTTGAACGCGTGACGCGACGAGCGCCCGACAGGCCCGCTGCCAGAGGCTCCAGGAATTTCTGATCGTCTTCGGCCGGCCGCGGCGATTTGTTTTCGGATATCCGACGAACCGGCGACAGGTCAGCCGCGCCTCCCGGCGAATCAGGACGGCTCCTGACAGCCCCGGCAGATATCGGCGGATGCCAGCGGATCCGCCGGCTGGCCGCCATCCGTGTCCGGCGTCCGCCCGGCGGTACGCAGGAGGACGACAGCATCACCACTGACACCATCGCCGGCTGCCACCATCGCCGGCCTTGAGTTTCGCCGGCTCCATATTCCGCCGGCCGTGCTGGCGCCGGGAGCACATCCGGAGCGGAGAAAACCACAAGCGGAGAATTTGTGACGACACAGACACTTCCCACTGGGAGGGACGCGACAGGCGCGGCCGGCCAGGACGCGGGCGCCGACGCGTCGGGCGCGCCCGCGGTGCCGGACGCCCCGCCCGGCCGCGCCGCCCCGGCGCTGACGACGGTCATCGCGTCAGCAGCCAGGCGGCGTGGCGTCCCGCGCTGGGCCCGGCGGCCGGTGGGCCCGCTGCTCCTGCTGCTGCTGTGGCAGATCGCGAGCTGGAGCGGCAGCACGTCCACCGAACTGCTCGCCTCACCGTGGACGGTCGTCACCGCTGGCACCGATCTCGTCACAAGCGGCGAACTACCGAAGGCGATCCTGGTGTCGCTGCGCCGCGCCGGCACCGGCGTGCTGCTCGGCGGGTCCGTCGGCATCCTGCTGGCACTGCTGGCGGGGCTGTTCCGGCTCGGCGAGGATCTCATCGACGCGTCGGTGCAGATGATCCGGACCGTGCCGTTCGTGGGCCTGATCCCCCTGTTCATCATCTGGTTCGGCATCGGCGAGACCCCGAAGATCGCCCTGGTCGCCTTCGGGGTCGCCTTCCCGCTCTACATCAACACCTACGCCGGTGTCCGCAACGTGGAGGTGAGCCTCGTCGAGGCCGCCCGGACGGTCGGGCTGACCCGGCTGGGGCTGATCCGGCACGTCATCCTGCCCGGCGCGCTGCCGAACGTCCTGGTGGGGCTGCGCTTCTCGCTGGCCATCTCGTGGCTCGCGCTCATCTTCGCCGAGCAGATCAACGCCCACCAGGGCCTGGGGCAGCTGATGAACGACGCCCAGGAGTTCCAGCGCACCGACATCATCGTCGTCTGCCTGGTCGTCTACGCCTTTCTCGGGCTCACCGTCGACGCCATCGTCCGACTTCTCGAAAGGGTGCTGCTGTCGTGGCGACCGACATTCAGCGGAACGTGACCACCCTGCCCGGCCAGGAGGCGGACCTGGAGCCCGTGCGCCCACCGGCGGCCGGCCCGCTGTCGGCCCCGGACGGCATCCCGCTCGCCGTGACGGTCCGCGGCCTGCGGCGCGCGTTCGGCGGCAACGTCGTCATCGACGACCTCGACCTGGACGTACCGGCCGGCCAGTTCGTCGCGCTGCTCGGCGCCAGCGGCTGCGGGAAGAGCACGCTGCTGCGCATCCTCGCCGACCTCGACACCGAGATCAGCGGTCAGGTGCGGGTGGCGTCCCGGCGGGCCGTGGCCTTCCAGGCGCCGCGCCTGCTGCCGTGGAAACGGGTCTGGCGCAACGTCGTCCTCGGCCTTCCCGGCCGGCCCGACCGGGCCAGGGCGGCCGCGGCGCTGACCGAGGTGGGCCTCGCCCACCGGGCCGACGCCTGGCCGAAGACCCTGTCCGGCGGTGAGGCGCAGCGGGTCTCCCTCGCCCGCGCACTTGTCCGCGACCCCGATCTGATGCTGCTCGACGAGCCGTTCGGCGCCCTCGACGCGCTCACCCGGATCCGGGCGCAGGGGCTGGTCGAGCAGTTGTGGCAACGTCACAGCCCGGCGGTCCTGCTGGTCACCCACGACGTCGAGGAAGCCCTGCTGCTCGCCGACCGGGTCCTGGTCATGAAGGACGGAGTGATCGCCCACAGCACGGCTGTCACCCTCGCCAGGCCCCGTGACGTCGGCGACCCGTGTTTCGTCGCGCTGCGCGCCGAGCTGCTCGGCTGGCTCGGGGTCGGCTATGCCCGCTCCGAGGCGGCCGACGACCGTCCGGCGCGGGACAGCGAGCCCGGCCCGGCAGCCGATATCCGGGAACCTGCGCCCAGACAGAAAATTCTTTCATGACCTCCTCTCAGATACCCGCATACACGGACGTCGACCCGTTCCACCGCCGCCTGCACCAGATCACCCAGGGGCAGCTCGACCCGGACACCGCGCAGACCTCGGGGATGCGCCGGTTCTCCGCCGTCAGCGGCAAGACCGTCGGGTCGTCCAAGCTGTGGATGGGGCAGGTGCACGTCGCCCCGGCCACCGCGTCCGGGAACCATCACCACGGCCGCTCCGAGACCGCCATCTACGTGGTCAGCGGCCATCCGGAGTTCGTCTTCCTCGACCAGGCGGTCGAGGGGACGGACGAGCCCGGCCCCGGCCGTGAGGTCCGGGTGCGGACCTCACCGGGTGACTTCATCTTCGTGCCGCCGTGGGTCCCGCACCGCGAGGAGAACCCCGACCCGAGCGTCGAGGCCATCGTCGTGATCTCCCGGAGCACCCAGGAGGGGATCGTGGTCAACCTCGAGGACCTGCGGTGGGCCGGGCCGGTCCTGACCAGCGGGCCGGACATCGAGGGCTGTTCCTGACCAACGTCCTGACCAACGTCCTGGCCAGCCGTGCCGGCCAGCCGTCCTGACTGACCGTTCGCTGATCCCGTGCGGCCGCGATCCGGCCCAGCCTCGCACACCATGATCACAAAATGATCGACAGATGCTCACCAGGAGTCAACGCCATGCCCGTGGAGTTCATCGGACTGATCTCAACCAACGAAGGGTCGGAAACACACCGGCGCTCCGGAGCGGTCATCGACCCGAGCTACGTCCGCCGGTTCGCCCGCGTCCACGAGGACGCCGACTTCGACCGGGTGCTGATCGGCTACAGTTCCGCCTCGCCCGACAACATCCAGGTCGCGGCCTATGCCGCGGCCCACACCGAGCGCCTGGGATATCTGGTCGCGCACCGGCCGGGTGTGGTCTTCCCCACGGTGGCGGCCCGCTATTTCGCCACCCTCGACCATTTCTCCGGCGGGCGGATCGCCGTCCACATCATCACCGGTGGCAGCGACGCCGAGCAGCGGCGGGACGGCGACTACCTGACCAAGGACGAACGTTACGACCGCACCGACGAATATCTCGACATCCTCCGCCGGGCGTGGACGTCCACCGAGCCGTTCAGCCACGAGGGGCGGTACTACAAACTGGCGGACCATCTGGCCACCGTGCACCCGGTCCAGCAGCCGCATATCCCGCTGTACTTCGGCGGGTCGTCGCAGGCGGCCTACCGGGTCGGCGGCAGGCAGGCGGACGTGTTCGCCCTGTGGGGCGAGCCGCTGGCGCAGACCGCCGAGCAGATCGCCGCGGTGAACCAGGCCGCCGAGCGGGCCGGCCAGCCCAGGCCGGGGATCAGTGTGTCCTTCCGGCCGATCATCGGCCCGACCGAGGACCTCGCCTGGGAGCGGGCGCACCGGATCCTCGCGGACACCCGCGCGAACCTGGACGCGCCCAACGGAATCTTCAGCCAGTTCCGCCACGCGTTCAGCCCCGAGGCGGCACCGGCGAACGTCGGGTCACAGCGCCTGCTGGCAGCGGCCGCCGCCGGCGAGCTGCACGACCGGGCGCTGTGGACGCCGCTAGCCGCCGCCACCGGTGCCGCGGGCAACTCGACAGCCCTGGTCGGCACCCCGGAGACGGTCGCGCAGGCGTTGCTCGACTACATCGACATCGGCGTGACCACGCTGCTGATCCGCGGTTACGACCCCTACGACGACGCCATCGACTACGGCCGTCACCTCATCCCGCTGGTCCGCGAGGAGGTGGCCCGCCGGGACCGCGGGGAGGCGGCGAAGCGCACCACGATCGCGCCGGTACCCGCGGCGCTGGCGGCCAACGGCGCGGGTGCAAACTGAGAGTGAAGAGAAAGTGAACTGAGTGTAATGTAGACAGGCAGGCGGGTGTGCTACCAGCCAACCGGTCCACGCCCCCGTCCGGCGATCCCGGGGGGATCGCCGGATACCATGCGCGCCAGGACGAACACAACCGGCACCCGACGACAGGAGAATCCGGCGCCAGGGCGACGAAACGCAACCTCCACGAAGCTTTCCCGCTCTGTTATCCTTCGGGTGTGAATTATCACGTGGAGCCGAGACCGCGCACCGCTGGTCCGCTGCACGCCGGGCTCCTTCTGGAGGCTTTCTGGCCTCCCCGTCGCGAACACGACTTCGATCAGTACTGTCCGGGCCCCGTCGCGCGCTAGAGACGAGATCAGCGCTCACCGGCCCGTTCCGCAAAATTCTTTTGGCCGTAGCGGTCGATCGTCAGAATTTATGTGACCCACTGATCGAGAACGACACAACATGTTTTCTCGCACCCAGGCGCCGGTCCGATGGATCCGAGAGGTGTCGAGGAATCCGAAGGAGTCATTCACATGACCGCGTCACGCCCAGGTTCGTCCCACCTTGAGCAGCCCCGCCTCACGGTGACACAGAGACGCCGCCTGGATACCCTGACAACCGCCCGCGCGACGGTCGCCACCCCCCTCCGGCAGCAGCCGGAGCGCGACGTGGTGGTGCTCGGACGCGCCGCCTCCTGGCAGCAGCCGGCTGTCCAGCCGCCGGCCGGCGCACCGGTCACCTCACCGGCCGGCGTGCCGGCCGGCGCGTCGACCACCACGCCGCAGCGCCCCGAGCGCGGCGTGTGGATCGACCGTCCCACCTGGAGCGCGTTCGTCGACGGAAAGCTGCTCGACCTGACCTACCTCGAGTTCGAACTGCTCGACTTCCTGGTGCGCCATCCGGCGCTGGTGCACTCCCGGACCGCGCTGCTGCGTTCGGTCTGGGGCTACCACCTCGACGACGACCCCCGCGCGGCCGGCCGGACCGTGGACGTCCACATCACCCGGCTGCGGCGCAAGCTGGGCCCCGAGCACCGGGACCGCATCGAGACCATCCGCCGGGTCGGCTACCGTTACCGCCCCGTCCCCACCGGCCGCCAGGCATAGGCCGGGCCCGGACCGGCTGGCCGCGGGCCGGCTCCGGCCATACCGGACGACGCTAGGGACGGCCGCCGTCCGCCGGGCGCGGCCTGACCGGTGTCCCGGCCGCGCGGCTGTCCCGAGCGTCAAGGCCGTCCCGGATGCCGGGGCGGCTCGTCGTCGGCGCGCGGGACATGCCGGTGAGTCCGGTTGCCCACTGTGCCCGCTACCGTGACGCTCGGATACCCGAGTGCCTACCGTACGGTATGGTTCCCAGAAACTTCCGTGATCATGCCAAGGAGATCATCATGTCGGGGGGCCTGGCACGACGTCAGCCGGAGCCCGGTCTCCCGGTCACGGCCGCTCCCGCTCCCGACGCCGGGCGCATCCGCCGCGATGCCAGCCGGCAGCGGGCACATACCGCTGGAAACACGTAGCTTTTCTGGTAATGAGCGCAGCGGAGAAGTACCTTGACCCGATGGACGGCGTGGCCGAAGCCCAGCTCGCGTCGGTCCTCCGCCTGTCCGTGATGCGGCTGTCGCGGCGTATGCGCCAGGAGCGGTCGAACACGCTGACGCCCACTCAGATCGCCACCCTCGCCACCCTGAAACGGCACGGCTCGATGACCCTTGGTGAGCTCGCCGCGCACGAACGGGTGCAGCCGCCGTCGATGACCCGGGTGGTCGCCCACCTCGCCGAAGCGGGCCTGGTCGCCCGCGGCGCGCATCCCTCCGACGGCCGGCAGGTCATCGCGCGGATCACCGAAGCGGGCATCGACCTGCTGGAGGCCGACCGCCGGCGCCGCGACGAGTGGCTCGCCGAACGGCTGGCGTCGCTGAGCCCGGACGAGATGGCCGCGCTCGAGCGGGCCGCCCCCATCCTGGACACGCTGGCCGGCTCGTGACAGAGGCCGTCGCCAGCCCGTGACAGGGGCTGACGCGCCCGTACCGTGGCCCACCGCCCACCCCCGCGTGCGCCGGCCTCTCTCCGCGTCAGCCCGTCCATGCCGTCCATGCCGCCCCTGCCGTCCTACAGCTCCACCCAGCCGCTGTTCTCCTCGGACGCGTCCGCGGCCGCCAGCACCCGCGCGATGGTGAGCAGGTCGTGGAAGGTCGCGCCACGGACCAGAGCGGGGTCACCCAGCTCGGTGACCCGGACGACGTCGTAGGTCGCCTCGATCAGGCCGGGACGTACGCCCGGGACCGCGCGCATCAGCAGGTCGCGCGTGCCGTCCGCGTCCTGGCGCAGGACGCGGCGGCCCTGCACGACCATCCGCCCGCCGGTCCCGCAGATCGTGATCGTGGCGGTCTCCAGCCGGCCGTCGGGCCGCTCGTTGACCAGCGCCGTGGCACCGCTGGCCAACAGCAGCGCGAAGGTGACGGGCGCGTCGGCGGTGAGCCTGGCCGCGGGCATGGCGTCCGGGCTGGCGCAGACGGCGAGCACATCCCCGCACCAGCGGACGACCAGGTCGATGATCTCGGCCCGGCCGGACTGCCCCGCCGGTGCCCCGAGCATGGTCACCTGGGTGATCCGGCCGAGCGCGGCCAACGACGCCTGCACATGCCAGGCCGCCGGCCAGGCCCGGCCGTCCATGGCGACGACGTGCGCGAGGCCGGACTCCTCCGCCAGGTCGGCGACGGCCCGCAGGGACTCCGGGTCGGCGGTCGCGGGACGGGCCAGCAGCACGTGCAGGCCGGCTTCGACGGACCGGCGCGCGATCACGTCGGATCCGGGCGGCGTCATCTCGATGCACACGGCCTCGATGTCGTCGGAGAGCATCGCGACCAGATCCGCGTAGGCGCGTGGCGCCTCGGCCTCCGCCGCCCAGGCCAGCGACTCCAGCGGCTCGGGCGCGAGCAGGCCGACCACGTCCACACCCGCGTCCCGCAGCACCGATGCGGTCGTACGGTCGCTGCCGCCCGTCGCCAGGGCCATCGCGCCTGGCAGGTCGGGCAGCAGGCGCCGGGTGTCGCGCCGGCGCTCCCGCCATTCGCGCGCGCCTGCCGGATCACGTTGGGCCACCAGTTCGGGAACCGTTGTCACATACCGATAGTGCCCTCCCTCGCGGGGACCTGGAGCGTTATTCGTAACTACCCGGCATCAAACTCCCGACGCCAACGGGCGGAGATCTTTTTGTCCGACTTATTACCATCATTCCCATCAATGGTGGAACCAGCGTCGGTAACCGGTGGCCGCATCATGCAGAATCCGCGGTCATGGCTCGGATGTTCGTGGCGTTGCTCCCACCGCGGGACGTCCTGCGACCGCTCGTCAGTGCCGTCGAGCGGCTGCGGGCCGGCCGGCCGGGGCCGGCGGTGGGGCTGCGGTGGGCCCCGCCGGAGAGCTGGCACATCACCCTCGCCTTCCTTGGCGAGGTGCCCGCGGGCGTCCGGCCCGCGCTGGCCCGGGAGCTGGCGCGGGTGGCCGCCGAGCACCCACCGGCGGCAGTGGTCATTTCCGGTGGCGGACGGTTCGGGAGCCGGGTGCTGTTCGCGGCGGTCGACGAGCGGCCGCTGGCGCCGCTGGCCCGCGCGGTCGCCCAGGCGGCCAGGCAGGCCGG
>NZ_CEVIVC010000106.1:8008-17485 GCF_982290645.1 Protofrankia sp. CiP1_Cm_nod4 | reverse complement strand
TGTCCACGCCTGCCCCCACTCTCGAGACCACATGTGATCACATACTCGCTACTCTGCTGCCGGACCGGCCCGCCGCCGACGACGACGTCGCCGTCCTGCTCGCCCGCACCCACACCCTCACCGCCGGCCAGGTCGCCTCCTGGGACCTGCCCGCCGACCCCGCCGTCGTCGCCCACGCCCGCGCCCACACCATCCGCCAGCTCACCGCCTGGAACCTGCCCGACGTCATCCCCACCACCACCCTCGTCGTCAGCGAACTGGTCACCAACGCCATCCGCCACACCACCGGCCCCATCCACCTGCGCCTCATCCGCGACCGCGGCGCCCTCATCTGCGAGGTCTCCGACGCCAGCAGCACCGCCCCCCACCTGCGCCGCGCCCGCACCCTCGACGAGAACGGCCGCGGCCTGTTCCTCATCGCCCAGCTCACCCACCACTGGGGCACCCGCTACAACCGCACCGGCAAGAGCATCTGGGCCGAACAGCTCATCTGACACCGCGCAGTGGCCCGGTGCCCACGGCACGCTCACCGCATGAGGCCCACGGCGCGCTCACCGCGCGTCACGACGAGGGCGGGGGGCCGTGCCGAGGCCGAGACGCTGGCGGGAACGGACACGCCGGTCGAAGAAGTCGCGGACAGCCTGGTCGAAGACCGAGTTGTCGTCGCCGGCGACCATGTGATGGGCGTCGGCCACGTCGACATATTCGGCGTGGGGAACCAGCTCAAGGAAACGCCGGGCATCGTCGACGCTCAGTACGTCCGACCTGCCGCCGCGCACGAGCAGAGTCGGGATCCGCAGCGAGACGGCCGCCTCCTCGAGCCCGGGCATGACCACGTGCCCGCGCTGGGACAGCTGATTGCTGGTATCACGCAGAAAAGCGGGATCCCAGTGCCAGAACCACCGGCCGTCGACCCGGCGGAGGTTCTTGCGCAGGCCGCTGATGTTGCGCGGCCGGGGCCGTTGCGGGAGATAGGCCGCGACGGCGTCGGCGACCTCGTCCAGGGAGCCGTAGCCCTCCGGCCTGGCCGTCATGAACTCCCGGATGCGGTTCGTACCGGCGGCCTGCAGGAACGGTGAGACGTCGACCAGGACGACACCAGCCGCGAGATCGGGATGCTGCCTGAGAGCCGTCAGCGAGGCAATGCCGCCGAGGGATGCCCCGATGAGCACGGGCGCCCGCCCCGTCCACCGCACGGCCGCCACGACATCGGCGGCGAACCGGCTCAGGGGGTAGATCCCGTCGGGCGACCAGCCGCTGTCGCCGTGCCCGCGTAGATCGATGGTGAGCGCGTACCAGCCGTCACGGGCGAGCATACGGGCGGTCGTGCCCCAGGAATGACGGGTCTGGCCGCCGCCGTGCAGGAGCAGGACCGGGGCGGCGGCCGGGTCGCCGTAGGCATCGCCGACCAGCTCGACCCCGTCCGCGGGAATACGTATCGTCACCGGTTCGCCGGTGTCGGTGGTGACCCTGGCACAATCCGGCTCGTCACCCGTGGACGAAATCGATCGTGGGTCATTCTGCACGCCGTGTCTCCTACCGCACATGCCTGTCCGTGCTGACGTCATCAGGATACTGTTCGGCATCTCCGCGACCAGTGGGCAGGACAGGCCCTGATGTGAGCGATATGCGAGGAGCGGTCTTCGCAAGATTTTTCCGCACTTCTGGTGGAATCGCGCTCCACGCTGGATATTCCCGCTCCGGATACGCCGCCGGCCGCTGTTCCGACGCTCGGGCCCGGGCCGGTGAGAGCATCGCTGTAGAGCATCGCTGTTCGCCATGGTCCCGACGCCGCCGCGCGGTGGCCCGCGTACCGGTCCTTAAGCCGCTTCGTGACCGCTGTAGCAGCGCCACCGCGCCTGGAGCGGCACGGGGGAGGATGCCGAGCTCTCAGTTCCCGTCGTCGCCCGACCAGGGGATCGTCCAGCGGTGGTCAATGGTGTCGCCACGGCGGGCGAAGCGCAGATCGGTGGACAGCCGCATCACGTCCCCTGTGACGTCCAGGGACGCGTGGATGAGGTGCGAGTTGTGCAGGGTGATGTCGCCGGCCCTGCTGACGACGTGCATCCATCGCAGGCCCAGCTGGCTGGAGACCCAGAAGAGGTCGTGGCTGATCGGCCGGGGATCGCCCGGGCGGTCCGTCACCGCACGCAGGGGCGCCAGCTTCTCGCGGCTGAGCCGGTGCGACCCCTCCAGGTAGACCATGCCGCCGGTCTCGACCGAGCAGTCACCCAACGGTATCCACATCGTCACCAGGCGGTCGGAGCCCGCGTCGAGGTAGTCGAAGTCCGCATGGGCGCGGGTCGCGGTGAGCGACCCACGGTGGAAATGCCGGACAATATGCCGCGGCAGCAGAACCGCGGGGGCCTCCAGCAGTGTCTCGGCCAGGCGCAGCAGCTGCGGGTTCTTTATGAACCGGCTGAAAGCGGCTGAACGGACGAAGCTGTGGGCCGGATGGCCCGGCCAGCCGTGCGGCGGGAGGCCCGGCGGCAGCTGCCCGGAGAAAACACCGTGAACCGGCTCGGTCCCGGGCTTCAGGTAGACCGGGTCGAACCGGGAGAAATAGCCGGCCCGCAGCGCGCGGACCTCGTCCGGATCGAGCGCGCCGCGCAGGTGCAGATAGCCGTCCTCGTGGAACCGGCGCCGGAGCGCAACCGGATTGGACAGCAGCGGGGTGCTGTCACGCAGCAACGCGAAACGATCGCTGTCGAAAGGGATCGACAGCCCGTTGGAAGTCAGTCGCTTCGCGGTGACCGGCGTCCGCCGCAGACTGTCGTGCGCACCACGGGCCACCGGATCCGACGACGCATAATGCCGGTCACCTGCCTGGTCGATATAATTCACCCCAGAGATACCTGACGAATCCAGCGAAGCGCCGGTGACAATGGCGAGTTCCCCCACACCTGATCCTGACCTTTCTCGCATCGACGAGCGTGACAGCGAACCATGTGATTTTATGGGACGCGGCGCAGAACAACGCCCGAATTGGAGAACTCGGACGAAAGCAACATGTAGCCGCAGGTCAGCGGCGGTGGGTGTTATGGCATGGCGGCACCGGCATCATCCACACGGCAAGAACGCCGGAGCGGCCCCGTCGGCACCGGCGCCGTTGATTCATCCGCCGAACGACCGCTCGAACGACCGCTGGACGGACGCCCACCTGATGATCGACAGCGGGGCCCCGGCGGGCCCCGGCACCGAGCAGATGATCGCGGAAGCCGCTGCTTCCGGTTCGGTCTCCTACGGCTACGTCGACGGCGGAGACAGTCCACGGCAGCCGGGCCCACCTGCCGAAAAGGAATGAAGCAGTACTCTGGTACGACTTCGAGTATCGACTCTCCGAGTCGTCAGGAGGCCCGGATGCCCGCGGAACGTCAGCTGCCCTCGGACGAGGCGCGCGAACTGGTCGAACTCGCCAGCACGATCGCGGAGAAGGAGCTCGAGCCGCGGGTGGCCGAGTGGGAGGAGGCCGGCCGGTTCCCTCGCGACGCGTTCACCGTCCTGGGCCGGGCCGGGCTGCTCAGCCTGCCCTACCCCGAGGAGGCCGGCGGCGGCGGCCAGCCGTTCGAAGTGTACCTGCAGGTCCTGGAGGAGATCGCCTACCGGTGGGCGGCGGTCGCCGTCGGCGTCAGTGTGCACGCGCTGTCCTGCTACCCGCTGGCCATCGCCGGCAGCCCGGAACAACGCGCGACCCTGCTCCCGCGGCTGCTCGATGGCGACCTGCTGGGCGCCTACTGCCTGTCCGAGACGCACGCCGGCTCGGACCCGAGCGCGATGCGCACCCGCGCGGCCGCCACCACGGACGGCGGCTTCCTGCTGACCGGGACCAAGGCGTGGGTCACCCACGGCGGGGCGGCGGACTTCTACACCGTCTTCGCCCGCACCTCCGACGACCGCTCCGGCGGCATCTCCTGCTTCGTCGCCGACGCCACGAGCGACGGCCTGACCGCCCAGCCGCCGGAGCGGAAGATGGGGCTGCGGGGCTCCCCCACCGCCATCGTGAACTTCTCCGACGTCCGGCTGCCCGCCGACCGGCTGGTCGGACAGCCCGGGCAGGGGCTGTCGATCGCCCTGTCCGCGCTGGACTCCGGCCGTCTCGGGATCGCCGCCACCGCCGTCGGCCTGGCCCAGCGCGCCCTCGACGACGCGGTCGCCTACGCCCGGCAGCGCACGAGCTTCGGCAAACCGATCATCGAGCACCAGGGGCTCGGTTTCCTGCTCGCCGACATGGCCGCCGCCGTGGAGTCGGCACGCGCCACCACGCTCGCCGCCGCCCGCCGCCGCGACGCTGGGCTGCCGTTCTCCCGCCAGGCCAGCATCGCCAAACTGGTCGCCACCGACGCCGCCATGAAAGTCACCGAGGACGCCGTCCAGGTGTTCGGCGGTGCCGGCTACACCCACGACTATCCGGTCGAACGGTACATGCGCGAAGCCAAGGTCATGCAGATCTTCGAAGGCACCAACCAGATCCAGCGGCTGGTCATCAGCCGGCACCTCGCCTGCTCCTGACAGCTCCTCGCCCCGGCCCGGCACGCGCGCCCCGGCGGGCCGCCACTCCGTTCACACCGTCAGTCAGCCGGGCAGGCCGCTGGCCGTTCGGTCAGGCAAGGCTGTTCGGCGGCGTCCGCATCCGCGTCCGTATCCGCGTCCTGGACGATCCCGTGCAGCAGCAGTTTCGCCAGCTCGGCGTAGGCGTCGGCATCGGAGAGGCCGGTGACACCCGCGATCTCGCCCTGCTGAATGGCGACCATCGCAAGGGTCGCGACATGCCCGACAAAGGACGCGTGCACATCACGGAAAGCCCCGCCGGCCACCCCTTCGGCGACGAGCGTACGAATCCGCGCCGCCGCGACCCGCGTGTTGAGCTCGTAGACGTCGCGGGCCGGCGGGAAGGCTGCGAGATCCCGCCGGAAGGCCTCGGACGCCGGCTTCAGCTCCTCCGCCACGGCCGCCAGATAAGCGCCGACCCGCGCACCCGGATCCACGACCTCGGCCACCCGCCGCTCCACCTCGGCCGCGGCGGCACGGAAGAAGTGGACGACGACCGCGACGGCAAGCTGCTCCTTGCTGTGCGCCAGCGTGTAAAGGCTCGACTTCGAGCAGCGCAGCCGCGCGGCAAGATCAGCAAGTGTGAAGTGCGCGAACCCCTCACGCAGGAAAATCTCGACGAGCCGGTCGAACAGGTCGGACTGCCGAGACGTACGGCGGCTGCCGGAGCTCGGCCACGGATGGCCGTCGAGGGACACGGTCATGACCAGTACAACGTTACCGGCCCAGCGGACACGGCGGCCCGACGCGGCAGCACAGGACACCGGACACAGGAAGATCGCGACCGCCCCGAAGCCGTACCCGGCCGGCCCCGGATCGCGCGGGCAACGTCCGCCCGCCGCCGGACACACACGGAGCAACGGTCAGCTAATCATCAGCGGCCACGCCGGTGACGACATTCGTTGACAGGCTGCGAAAAAGATCGCCGTATGTTTGTTGCCATGTACGCCAGCCGGGCCGAAAAACGTACCGAACGACGAACTCGTCCGGATCGTGCCCGTACGGAAGCCCGCGGACAGCGTCCACGGCCCGGCCGGGATTCTATCGCTGGAAGTCTATTCGCTTCAGGCGGTTCGGGTAGATGCTGAAACGGCCCAGGTCGTTGGTGCCGAAGAAATCGCAGCCGGTTCCGATGCCACCCCGCGCCGTCTGGCCGGTGAGCAGGGTGACGACCAGGTCGGCCTTGCCGTTCGGGGTGAACTGCTCGTCCGAGCGCAGCACCTCTATGCTTCTCATTTTCTCGAACGGGATGTCCTGGCCGCTGGACAGCGTGATGCCGTGCCCCACGGAGATGCAGTAGGACAGTGTTTCGGCCCGTACCGAGGTGGCCACGCCGTCCGTCGCGGTCAGCACCGCGGTCGCCTCGGACCATGGCCTCGTCCCGGAGAGCGCCGACGGACTGGCGCCTCCGGCGGCTCCAGAAACGGCGTCGCCCGAAACCGATGAAACCGGCAAAGGTGATGATGCGGATGAGGCGGACGAATCCGATGAGCCTCTCGATGACGACGAAGCAGACGATCCTGGTGAGGACGGCGAAACAATCGGGCCGCGCGAGCCGGCCGCCCCTGCGCTCGCCAGCGAGGCTTCGCCGTCACCGGTGCCGGTGAGGGTGGCCAGGGAAACGACCGCGGCGATGACGGCGGCCAGCAGGAAAGCGGTCACGACCGCCCACCGCAGCCGGCGCCGAGGCCTACGGCCCCGGTCGCCATCACCAGGGGGTACGGCCGGCGGCTGGAAGGGCAACGTGCCTGGCAATGGCGGCTGTGCCTGGTGCGGCCAGGGCGGCTGCGTGCCCTGCGCGCCATAGCCGGCGCCGATACCTGTGCTGTCCGCGCCGGTATCGGCGCCACGGCCGGCTCTCAGGCGCGGCTCGTGGCCACGGGCCTGGTACGCGGGTGTCTCCTGCTTGTTGAGGACATCTGCCGCCGGCGGTGGCGTCGCGGGCCTGAAAGCGTCTGCCTTGTCGGAAGCACCTGCCGGTGGCGGGGCCGCCGCGGGCCTGAAGGCACCTGCCGGTGGCGGCGGCCCCGCGGGCCTGAAGGCGTCAGCCGGTGGCGGTGGCGCTGTGGGTACATACCTGGCCGTCGGCGGCACCCGCTCGCCGGGTGCCGGCACGTGGCCGGCGGCCTGACGGATGTCGTCGTCGAGGCGCAGCCGGATGCTGGAGCGGGTGGTCCAGCCCGGGCCGTAGGCGTCGGCGGCGGCATGGGCCAGCTCGAGGGCGAAGGCGTGGGCGGAGGGCTGGCGGGCGGCCGGATCCTTGGCCAGGGCGCGCAGGACGACCTCCGCGACCGGGGCGGGCACCCCTGTCGGCGACGCTGGGACGACGTCGAGGTGCTGCTGCCACAGCGCGCGCACCGGCAGCTTCGGGTCGAACGGCGCCGCGCCGGTCAGCAGGTGGTAGAGCACGACCCCCAGCGCGTACAGGTCGGTGGCCGGGCCCAGCCGGCCACCGGTGATCTGCTCGGGGGCCATGTAGGCGGGGGTGCCCACGAGCGCGCTGGCGGTGGCCGCCGTCCCTTCGACGATCTTCGCGATCCCGAAGTCGGTGACCTTCAGCAGGCCCGTGGTGTCGAAGAGCATGTTGTCGGTCTTGATGTCGCGGTGCAGCATCCCCTGGCCGTGCGCGCAGGACAACGCCGTGGCCACGGCCAGCCCGGCCGCGCAGGCGTCCTCGGGCGGCAGGCCCACCCGGCGGCGGGTCAGCGTCCCCCCGCCCAGCAGCTCCATGATGATCAGATGCAGGTCCACGGTCTCGACGTAGTCGTAGACCCGGACCACATGCGGGTGGTCGATACCGGCGAGCAGCCGCGCCTCGGCGGCGAAATCGGTGCCCGCGCCCTCCTGGGCCGCGGCCAGCACCTTGATGGCCACGGGCCGCTCCAGCCGGCGGTGCCGGCCCTCGATCACCAGCCCGAACGCGCCGGTACCGAGCTGGGTGCCCAGCTCGTAGGCGGGCAGCGCGGCGCCTATCCGCGCACGATCGACGATCACGGCTCGGCGTTCACCCCCGGACGGCACCAACTACCGCCCACCATCATGAAAACGTCCATATCCTCCGCACAAGCTGTTGCGATTCTAGCCACGCGACGTTGCATGACAGGCGGAAGGTCGTTGGCCCGACAGGCCAGGAAACACGCATCATCGGATCCGTTCGCCCCTCCCGCTGGGCGGTTCAGCGTCCGGCCGAGGTTTCCGCCAGCTCGGAGACGTACGGCCGGCCCTCCCGCCAGGCCGCTATCTGATCGGGACGGCCGTAGGTCCTGAGGTAGTCCTCGACCCCGTTCTCGGTGAGCTCGCCCAGCACCGCCGGTTCGAAGCCGGTGCCGTCCGCGCCGGCGAAGGCCGGCAGCGGCTCGAGCACGGTGTCGAGGCTCGGATGGTAGAAGATCCCGATGGACCGTCGGGTCACCGTGCCGCCGGCCACGACCCGGTGGCGGACGGGACGTAGCCGGCCGTTGGTCCAGCGGGTGAGGATCGTCCCCGAGAACACCTGCAGCGCGCCGGGCACGGCAGGCACCGGGATCCACCTTCCGTCGGGTAGCTGCACCTGCAGCCCGGTGTAGTCGCCGCTCTGGTGCAGGATCGTCACGGCCGAGGTGTCCGTGTGCTCCAGCAGCAGGAGTTTGTCCTCGTCGGAGGCGGTGTCCGGGTAGGTCCAGGTCGGGTAGTCGTTGACGACAAAGCTGGTGTAGTGGGGCTCGTCGTGCGGGAAGCCGCCGGCGGGCAGGCCGAGGATCCGCTCGTACAGGCCCAGCGCCCGCCGGGCCAGGCCGACGGCCGCGTCGATGTAGGCGAAGGTGACCTCGCGCAGGCCGGGGTCCTGCGGTGGCCAGACGTTGGCGTGCTCGTAGAGCCCGAGCCACCGCCGGCTGACCCCGGCAGCGGCGGCATCGGCCGGGTTGTCGAACTGGGCGATCGAGTACCGCTCGAGCTCCAGGCGGCCGAAGTCGTCGGGCCACTGGCGCCAGCCGCGGTAGGGATGCCCGGTGGGGCTGGCGAGCGTGGCCTTCTCGGCGCGGGGCAGCCGCAGGATGCGCCCGATCCGCCGCTCGAAGTCCTCGATCAGGTCCTGCGGGACGCCGTGGTTGACCACCTGGATCAGTCCGATGCTCTCGGCCGCGTCGCGGATCCGCCGCAGCAGGCCGGCGGGGGCGTCCTCGGCGAGGGCCGCCTGAAAGTCGATGACGGGAATCGTGTCGCTCATGGCGGATGTCCCTCCGGGGATGTCTCGGGGATTGCGGTGCCGGGATGTCGAGATCGGGAGCGAATTGTCAGGGCGAGGCGCGAACGGACCGTGGGATGAATAACAACAGATACGGGCAGATGCGGACAGATATGTGAAGTACGAGGCCGATACGCCGGTCAGGACCAGGGCGTGCTGGGGCGCGGCTGGCGGACACCGTCTACGGTCAGGTCGACCCGCTCGTTGAAGAACGCGACAAGACCAGCGATCTTCGGGATCTCTGGAATGGATTCGGCGTAGCTCCACGCGATGTCGTCGATCCGCGTACCGTCCGGTCTCTCGTGAGACCAGTACCGCGCTTCGCCCTTGTACGGGCAGCGGGTGCGGGTCGGTGCCGGTGTCAGCCGGTCCCATCGCACGTCGAGCTTGGGCAGGTAGTAACGGATCGGCAGCCCGGTCTCGAAGAGCAGGGTCGGATGGTGGGTGTCGGCCAACAGCTCGCCGCCGACACGGACCTCGACGTGCCGCGACGAGGGCAGCGCGTCGACACGCTTGTAGGGGTCGCGGGGGTGGACGAAGACCTCCTCGTCCTCCTCGTACCAGGCATCGGCCCTGTCCCAGTAGAAGGCGACATGGTCGGCGAGCTCGGCCGCCTCGGGGATCGGATCCGGGTAGGCCCAGACCGCGTTCTCAGCACTCCGATCACCGACGGTGATGGTGAAGTAGGACGCGTCGCCCTTGCG
>NZ_CEVIVC010000106.1:7205-7929 GCF_982290645.1 Protofrankia sp. CiP1_Cm_nod4 | reverse complement strand
TGGGCAGTGTGTGTGGTGGTCGGTGGGGGTAAGCAGGTCGAACCGGACGTCCGCGCGCGGGAAGTAGTACACCGGCAGGTGCCCGGTCTCGAAGACGTACAGCGTCCGGATGCTGTCCGCGATCACCTGCCCGTTGAAGAACACCCGGACCCGCCGGCCGTTCGGTTCGGTCCGCACCGGGCGCAGGTCACGCGGCCACGGCGAGAAAGGATCCCGCTCACCTGTCTCGGTCGCGATGGAGCCGGTTGATGTTCCGGTCGATGTCGTGCCGCTCATGTCCGGACTCCCTTTCCGTTTGTCGATGTCGTTGTGTCGGTGCTGGTGCCGGTGCCGGTGCTGGTGCTGGTGCCGGCCGGGCTCGCCGACGTCTCCGCGGCGACGGGGCGTCCGAACGTCACGCTCTCTCCTGCCGCGGCTGGCAGTACCCGCGTACCTGACCCGGCGAGCGGTGGCGACGCGGCCCTGGGCAGATCAGACGGCTCGCGGTGGCAACGCACCGTGTGCGCAGGCGCTCCGACCGGCCCGGACAGCAGCCGGACGGGAGGAGCCACCCGATCACACAGGCCGTCCAGCCGGTGGGGGCAGGCCCAGGCGAACCGGCAGCCGGCCCGCCCCGCCGAATCCGGACGGCCAGCCACCTGGCCCGGCACACCGTCCCCGGTCAGGCTGTCGGTGTACGGATGGTGCGGGCCGGACAGCACGGCGGAGGCGGGGCCGACCTCGG
>NZ_CEVIVC010000106.1:2602-7068 GCF_982290645.1 Protofrankia sp. CiP1_Cm_nod4 | reverse complement strand
CAATCTGCCCCTGGTACAGGACGGCCAACCGGTCCGCCAGGTAGCCCACGACGGCCAGGTCGTGGGAGATGAACAGGTAGGAGACGCCGCCGGTGTCCCGCGCGGCCGCCAGCAGCTCCAGCACAGCGGCCTGGACGCTCACGTCCAGCGCTGACACCGGTTCGTCGCAGACGACCAGTTCGGGTTCGCCGGCGAAGGCCCGGCCGATGGCCACCCGCTGTTTCTGCCCGCCGGACAGCCGGGCGGTCCGCAGCGGCAGGAGGCGAGGGCCGAGCTGGACCCGGCCGGCAAGGTCGGTGACCGTACCCGATCCGCGCAGCGTCACCAACGCCCGGCGCAGCACGGTGGACACGGAGTGTCGCGGGTTGAGGGTGGTGTCGGGATCCTGGAAGACCATCTGCACCCGGCGGCGGTCTTCGGCGGACCGACGTGACAGCCGGGACGGCAGGAGGTGTCCGGCGAGCCGGAGCTCCCCCGGGCCATCGGGCCCGAGACCCACCAGCGCCCGGGCGAGGGTGCTCTTGCCGCTGCCGGATTCGCCGACGAGGCCGAGCACCTCGCCGTAGGCGATGTCGAGGTCGATCCCGTCCAGCACCGGCGTCCGGCCGTAGCCGCGGGAGAGCCCCCGCACGGACAGCAGCCCCGGCCGCAGCCCCGGGCCCGCGCGGTCCACTTCAGTGGTCTGCTCGGGAAGACGCGGCGTCGGGCCGCGGCCACTGTGGTGGCAGCGCACCAGGTGCCCGTCCGGGCGCACGTCCAACCGCCGCTCCGGGAGCCCGTCCGGCGGGACTCCGGTAGCGGAGGCAGCGACGGCGGGGACGGCAGGGAGAGCAGGGAGAGCAGGGACGGCGGGGACGGGGACGAGCGACGGCTCCCGGGTGCGGCAGGTCTGGTCGACGAGCGCGCAGCGGTCCGCGAACGCGCAGCCGCCCGGACGTTCGCTGGGGGCCGGCGGCTGGCCCGGCACCGCCAGCAGCCTGCGCTCCCGGCGGGTGACCCCGACCACGGGGGCCGCCGCGACCAGGCCGGCGGTGTAGGGATGCCGCGGCGCGGTGAGCAGCTCGGCCGCCCGGCCCTCCTCGACCAGGCGTCCCGCGTAGAGGACCCCCATCCGGTCGCAGCGGCGGGCGACAAGCGCGAGGTCGTGGCTGATGAGCACGACGGCGGCATTGATCTCCCGCCGCAACGCCTGCAGGAGGTCGAGGATCTCGCGTGCCACCGCCGCGTCCAGGCCGGTGGTCGGCTCGTCGAGGACGAGCAGCCGCGGACGCGACGCGAGCGCCGCCGCGATGCCAACCCGCTGCTGCTGCCCGCCCGACAGCTGGTGCGGCCATCGCCGCGCGATCACGGCCGGCTCGGGCAGGCGCACCGCCGCCAGCAGCTCCAGCGCCCGCAGGCGGGCCGCGGCACGCGACAGCCCCTGCAACCGGCAGGCCTCGGCCACCTGCGCGCCGACGCGGGCCGTCGGGTCCAGGCTGCTGGTGGCACCCTGGTGGACCATGGCGAACGCGGTCGCCCGCCACCGGCGCCGGTCCCGTTCCGGCAGGCCGCCGACGTCGACGCCGTCCAGGTGGATGCTGCCGTGCTCGACCCGGCCGCCGTCGGGCAGGACACCGGCCAGCGCCGCCGCCAGGGTGCTCTTGCCGGATCCGGACTCCCCCACCAGCCCGTAGCTTTCACCGGGACGCACCCGCAGGCTCACGCCGTCCACGGCGGCCACCCGCGCGCCCGACGCCGGGTAGCTCACGCTCAGCCCGTCGACGACGAGCCCCCCGGGCGTGCCCGGCCCGGTCACGCCCGCCGGTGTGCCGCCGACCGCGCCACCGACCGCCAGCCCGCTCACCGCGCCGCCGACCATCGGCCCGTTCACCGCGCCGCCACCTGTTCCCGCAGGTTGTCCGCGACCAGGGCGACGCCGATGACGAGGCTTGCGACGGCGAGCGCCGGGAAGAGCACCGTCCACCAGGCGTGCTGGAGGAAGACCCGGCTGTCCGCCACGGAGGCGCCCCACTCCGGGGAGCCCGGCGGCTGGCCGAGCCCGAGGAACGACAGGGTCGCGGCGGCGAAGACCGCGTCACCGAGCCGGGACGTCGCCTCCACCAGCACGGTTCCGGCGACGTTGGGTAGCACCTCGCGGCCCAGCAGGGACGGGAACGGCTCACCGCGCAGCCGCGCCGCCTCGACATAGGGCTTCTCCCGCTCGACCAGCGCCGCAGCCCGCACACTGCGAGTAACAATCGGCACGAAGAACACTCCAATAACGACGATCAGGGCGGTGGTGGACCTGCCCACCAGCGCCGCCACGACCACCACCCCGACCAGGCTCGGGAAGACCGCGAGCGCGTCGACGACCCGCATGACGATCTCGTCCAGCAGGCCCCGCCGGACGCCGCACACCAGCCCGAGCAGGCTGCCGGCGGCCACCCCGGCCGCGGCCGCCAGCGGAGCGACCTCCAGCACGGGACGGGCACCGGCCAGCACCCGCGCCAGCACGTCCCGTCCGAACTGGTCGGTGCCGAACAGGTGGCCCCAGCCCGGCGGACGGAACCGCTCGGCCGGATGCTGGGTCATCGGGTCGGCGGGGACGAGATGCGGCCAGAACGCCGCGACGACGGCCCATCCGAGGAGCAGGACCGCGCCCGCCACGAACGACGGCCGGCGCACCAGCCGCCGGACGACCCGTGGCCCGCGGGCCACGGCGGCGACCGACGGCGCCCCGGCGTCGACGACGCTCCCTGGACTCCCTGCGCCTCCTGGGATCCCAGGGCTCACCTGGCCCACCGGGCTCGCCTGGCTCACTGGTGAGCCACCTTCCCGACCCGGATCCGCGGGTCGAGCAGCGCGTACACGACGTCCGCGACGACGTAGACGAGCATGCCCACCGCGCCGAGGACGATCGCGGTGGCCTGCAGGGTCGGCACGTCCTTGCTGGTCGCGGACGTCAGCAGCAGGTCGCCGATGCCCTGGTAGCCGAACAGCAGCTCGACGGTGACCAGCCCGGCGAGCAGGAACTGCAGCTGGACGGCGAGCGCGCTCGTCGCCGGGACCAGGCAGTTGCGCAGCACGTGCCTGCGCACGAGCTGCCCCTCGGGCAGGCCGCGCACCCGCATCGCCCGGATGAACGGGCTGGACAGCGTAGCGGCGGTGCTGGCCCGCACGTGCCGGGCGACGTAGCCGGCACACAGCAGGACCAGCGAGATCGCCGGCAGCAGCAGATGTTCCACCCGGGTCGCCAGCCCCGCTCCCGGGGGCGCCTGGGCCGAGGAGGGCAGCCAGTGCAGCTGGACGCTGAAGACCACCAGCAGCACGACCCCGGTGACGAACTCCGGTGTGGCCCCGAGGCTCAGGCCGGTCACGCTGAGAACCCGGTCGAGCGGGCGCCCCTCCCGCAGCCCCGCGGCGAGGCCGAGCGCCAGCGCGAACGGCACGAGCAGCGCGAAGGCGAGCAGGGCCAGCAGCAGGCTCTGGCCCAGCCGGCCCATCGTCAGTGGCCGGACCGCCACCCCGAGCGTGTAGGACTGTCCCCAGTCACCGGTGACGAACCCGCCCAGCCAGTGCAGGTACCGGCTGGGCAGCGGCTGGTCCAGCCGCAGCTGGTGGCGCAGCGCGTCCACGGAGGCCTGGCTCGCTTCCGGGCCGAGCACGACCCGGGCGACGTCGCCGGGGATCAGCTCGGTCGCGACGAACACCAGCAGGCTGACCGCCAGCAGCGTGACCGGGATCGTCAGCAGCCGTCTGACCAGGAAACGCGCCACACCCGATCAGGCCCTGGTCACGGTCGTCAGGTCCAGGAACGCCGACGGGTGCGCCCGCAGCCCCCTGATCCGGTCGGTCCGGTAGGCGCGGACCGCGCCGTTCCACACGCTGACGATGACCGGCACGTCCTCGTTGAGCGCCCGCGCGATGATTTCCGCCTGTTTCTTCCGTTCGGCCGGGTCGGTGGCCGCGTCGTAGGCGGTGGCCGCCGCGTCCACGGCCGGGTTGGCGTATTTGGAGCCGTTCCACACCCCCTGGCTCTTCACCATCGGGATGATGAACTGGCTCGCCGTGGGCCGGCCCGCCCAGCCGACAAGGTTCGCGGTTGTGAACAGCCACGGGGTGTCGGTGGTCTGGTCGCCCCCGTAGAACGCCCCGGAGGTCTGCTGGTCGAGGTCCACGGTGATGCCGACCTGTTTGAGCTGGTCCTGGATGACCAGCGCGTAGGACCTGTTCGGCGGGTCGAAGCTGAGGGTGAAACGCAGGTTGTCCACGCCCGCGGCGGCCAGCAGCGACCTGACCTTCGCCTCGTCCCTGGCGCGCTGCTGGAGATCGGTCGGCGCGCTGGCGAACGAGGGCGCGAAGAGATGGTCGTTGCCCAGGACACCGGCCCCGTCGCGCACGCTGGTCAGCACCCCCGGCCGGTCCAGGGCGTACGCGACCGCCTGGCGGACCTCCTTCCGCGTGAACGGCGGCCTGTCGACGCGCAG
>NZ_CEVIVC010000106.1:0-1944 GCF_982290645.1 Protofrankia sp. CiP1_Cm_nod4 | reverse complement strand
CCCACCTGGTAGTCCGGCTTCAGGATGAGCGCGTTGTAGTTGCCGGCGGACACCAGATAGGGAAACTCCGAGAACGGCCGCTCGAGGCGGAACACGACCGTGTCGGAGCCCGCCAGCGAGACACCGCCGGCCTTGAGCACCGTGTCGAACGCCGACAGCGCCGCGGACTTGTTCGCGGGATCGAGCAGACGGTCGAACGACGCCTTCACCGTGGCCGCGTCCAAAGGTGTGCCGTCGGAGAAGAGGACTCCCTGACGGATGGTGAACGACCAGGTCCGGCCCGCCTCCGACGACGTCCACGCGGTCGCCAGCCGGGGTTGCAGCTGGAAGTCGGAGTCCAGCCAGATCAGGTAGTCGGCGACGAGCTGGACCAGGGCGATCGCGGTGCCGTCGTACATCGTCACCGGATCCAGCGCGGTCGGCGGCGGCGGAGCGCTCAGGGTGACGGTGCCTCCCCGCTTCCCGCCCGCGGTCGAGGACGCCGAGGAGTCGGCGGCGTCCGCGTCACCCGTCGAACCGCCGCACGCCGCGAGGAGCGCGGCAAGCCCACCGGCGCCGGTACCGGCCAGCAGGCCGCGTCGGGTCAGCAGCGCCCGCACCGGATGTTCGGCGGACGCCGCCGCCATCCCGGCTGTTCCGGTCGTCTGAATCGGCTTGGCCGGCTGGACCGGCGCTGTCGGCTGAACCGGCGCTGTCGTCTGAACCGGCGCTGTCGTCTGAACCGGCATTGTCCGGGTCGGCGATTTTCTCACGAGGGTCGGCGTCCTTTGTGGAAGGGTGGGTGAAGCGCAGCGGATCAGGACCTGTGCCACGAACCCCCGTGTCCGGCGGCGGCCTGCGTAAATGACCATGTGACTCGGGTGCGGCGAGAGGCACAGGGGAGACGGTGGAACGCGCGGTGCTTGCAGACGGTGAACCGCCGGGCCTGCGCAGACGGGGCCGTACAGGCGGCAGCCGATCAGCCGCGGTAACAGCGCCCGCAGATCATCCGCATGAGGTCGATGTGTATCCGAGCGACCAGGAGAACTGTTCTCCACACACCACCAACGGCACCATGACCATCCCAACCAGTCAAGTGGGCAATACCTGCCAGCGACCCACCGGATTCGCGAATACGGGCAAAAATGGATAAGATTGGACGCGGATGCGGCAGGATCGTCCGGCCACGCCCCACCCAAGCCGCAGACGGCCCAGCCTGTACGGCCTGACGGCAGCCTGGGGGCGGAGTCTCGGCAAACGACCAGTTGCCCGTAGTCCAGGGAGTACCCGTGATCGACCTGCCGTTCCACCGGCCCGGCCGCTTCTGGCGGGGCAATCTCCACACCCACTCGGACCGGTCCGACGGGGCACTGCCGCCGGCGGAGATCGGGCGCCGCTACCGGGAGGCCGGCTATGACTTCCTGGCCATCACCGATCACTTCCGGGCCAGGTACGGATTCCCGCTGACAGACACCCGGCCGTTGCGCACCCCCGGATTCACCACACTGTTGGGCGCGGAGCTGCATGCCCCGCGCACCGAGTTCTCCTCGGAGTGGCACATCGTCGCCGTGGGGGTGCCACTCGGCTTCCCACCTCCCGAGCCCGGCGAGAGCGGACCGCACCTGGCCCGCCGGGCCCGGGCCGCGGGCGCGTTCATCGGCATGGCCCACCCCGCGGCTTCGCTGCTCACCCTCGCCGACGCCGAAAGCCTGGACGCGGCCCACGCGGTCGAGGTCTACAACGCACTCTCGGCCCGCGAGGACCGGGGCGACAGCTGGCATCTGACCGACATCCTGCTCAACCGGGGGCACCGGCTTGGCGCCTACGCCGCCGACGACGCGCACTTCCAGCCCCAGGACCCGCCGGGCTGTGCGGCCTGGGTCCAGGTACGCGCCGACACCCTCACCCCGGAAGCGCTCCTCGCGGCCCTCAAGGCCGGCCACTACTACTCGAGCACCGGACCCG
>NZ_CEVIVC010000105.1:14363-17707 GCF_982290645.1 Protofrankia sp. CiP1_Cm_nod4 | reverse complement strand
CCGGAGACATGGCTCGCGGGCATGGTCCAACGGGCATGGTCCAACGGGCACGGACCGTCAGTCGGCCGTCGCTGCCGGGGAGGGCGGGGGATGGGTCAGACCGGCGCGCAGGACGAGCTCGAGCTCGAAGCGGGCGTCCGGGTCGTCCAGGATCTCCCCGAACAGGGCGCGCAACTGGCCGAGCCGGTAGCGGACCGTCTGCGGGTGCACCTGGAGCTCGGCGGCGATCAGGGCGCGCTGTCCCCGTAGCCGCAGCCACAGCAGCAGTGTCTGCGCCAGCCGGGTACGGGCCCGGGCGGGCAGCCCGTCCAGCGGGGCGAGCCGGCGGCGGGCGAGGTCGGCGAGCAGCTGCGGATCCCGGGCGAACAGCAGCCCGGCGAGATGGTCGTCGGTGAACAGCACCCCGCCAGGGCTGACGGGTACGCCCGGCAGCGTTCCGCTGTCCCGGGCCCTGCGCGCGAACGCCGCCCGCGCCGCGCTGGCGGACGCGTCCCGCCACGGGACGGCCGGGCCGACGATCGCGTCGAGACCGGCCAGCGTCCGCTCGAGCCAGCCCCGCCGCCCGGGCCCGACCGGGTCGGTGACGAACACCCAGGTGTCCTTGCCCTGGATGGTGCGAGGTGTCTCCGGCGGCAGCACCAGGTGGGGGAGGCAGTGGTCCACCCGGCGGTCGACACGATCGTGGGCCGGCCCGCCCACACCCCCGGCATCGTCGGCTCTGTCGCCGCCGCGAGTCGTGTCGCCGCCGCGAGTCGCGGCAGCGTCATGAGTCGTGTCGTTGCCGCGAGTCGTGCCGAGGGTGTCAGTCGTGTCGGCCCAGCGGGACCCGTCGTCGCCGCGAGCCGCGTCAACGGCTCCGCGGGCCCGCTCGGCGTCGCTCCCGCCGTCGCCCCGAGCGGGGCTGACGGCACCGGCTCGGTCGGCCCCGTCGGCTCCGTCGGCTCCGTCGACGACGCGGCCGCTGCCCGCGGAGCCGGGGAGGAGAACGGCGGCCACGACGTCGGGCAGCCGGTAGCGGGCCGCCCGGGCGACCTGCTCGATCGTTGCGGGGCTTCCCCCGGACAGCATCAGCTCGCCGAGCCGGTCCCACAGACGGCCGCGTTCGCTGGCCGCCTCGGACTGCTCCTGGGCGTAGCCCTCGGCGCTGGCGGCGGAGATCCGGTCGATGTAGGCGAACATCGTTTCGGCCAGCGAGACCAGCCCGGCGGCGTCCAGCCCGCCGCGCCGCGCCGCCTCGGCGAGCCGCCGCCAGGCGACCCGGGCGCCCACCCGGTAGGCGCCGAGAAGGGTGTCCAGCGAGCGCCCGGAGCGGAACTCGCCGCGTCCCAGCCGGACGTAGACCTCACGGCTGGCCGCGAGATCGGGCGGTCCGCCGGAGTCGGCGCCGACCACGGTGAGGAAACGCAGCAGCGCCTCTTCGACCCCCTGCCGCACGCCGCGGCCGAACGAGCCCTCCAGCGGGCGCGCGTACGGCGGCACCTCACGCGCGATGGCCGCGATCAGATCATCGCTGAGGGTCGCCAGCTCAAATCGCAGGATGTCAGCGAGATCAGTAGACAGAGTGGATGGCAACTGTCCGTCTGGAACAGTTTTCACGGCTTGCACCCCGCTTCGGACGGGCCCCGGGTCGTCGAAGTGCTCCGGTGAGCATAACCCCGCCTCATCGGTGGCGATGCGACGAACGGCCCGGCGATGACCGTGGGGCCCTGTCGGGGTCCTGCTGGGATCCTGACGAGAGGCGCCGCCGGGACGCGGCGGGAACCCGCTGAGAACCCCGGCGGGGCTCACGGCGAGGCCCTGGCCGGATTCGCCGGAAAGGCGGGATCAATCCGGGAGCGCGATGGCCGTGGAGCGGGCAACCGGCGGCCCTGTGGCGCGGATCATCGAGTACCCGGACCATGACAGGCCCGGCCGCAGTAGCGTTGCCAACCGTGCCCCCTCGTACCGAGACGAATACGACCGCCGTCCTGTTGCCGGCGCCCTCCTACCCGGTGGAGAAGACCTCCCTGGCGAACGGGCTGCGCGTCGTGCTGGCTCCGGATCGCACGGCGCCCGTTGTCGCCGTGGCTGTCCACTATGACGTGGGATTCCGCTCCGAGCCGGAGGGGCGGACCGGCTTCGCGCACCTGTTTGAACATCTCATGTTCCAGGGCAGTGAAAATGTCGGAAAGGCCGAGCACGCGAAGTATGTGCAGGCCGCCGGGGGCATATTCAACGGATCCACGCATCCGGACCACACCGACTACTACGAGCTGCTGCCCTCCGGCGGGCTGGAACGCGCGCTGTTCCTCGAGGCCGACCGGATGCGCGCGCCCCGGATCACGCGGGAGAACCTGGACAACCAGATCGCGGTGGTCCAGGAGGAGATTCGGGTGAACGTGCTGAACCGGCCCTACGGCGGGTTTCCCTGGATCACGCTCCCGCCGGTCGCCTTCGACACGTTCCCCAACGCCCACAATGGCTACGGTGACTTCCACGAGCTTGAGGCGGCGAGCCTCGACGACGCCGCGGACTTCTTCGACAAGTACTACGCGCCGGGCAACGCCGTCCTGACGGTGGTCGGTGACTTCGATGTCGACGACGCCCTGCGGCTGGTCCATCGCTACTTCGACGACATCCCGGCCCGGCCGGTGCCCGTCCGCCCGAGTTTCGCCGAGCCGGTGCGCGCCGAGGAACGGCGCTCGGTCCTCACCGACCCGCTCGCGCCCCGCCCGGCGCTCGCCGTCGGCTACCGCGTCCCCGATCCTCTGGCCGATCTACCGACCTTCCTGGCCTACGACGTGCTCACCCACGTCCTGTCCGCCGGCGACGCCAGCCGGCTGGAGCGCAGGCTCGTCCAGAAGGACCGGTCGGTGATCGGCGTGAGCACCTATCTCGGCACCTTCGGGGACCCGTTCGACCAGCGGGATCCGCTGCTGCTCACCCTGGAGGCCCGGCATCCCGCGGAGTCGACGCCCGATGCGGTCCTCGCCGCGGTGGACGAGGAGCTCGACCGCGTCGCCACCGACGGCCTCCAGCCCGGCGAGCTCGCCCGGATACAGGCGCGGATCGCCTCCGGCCTGCTGCGCGAGGCCGACGACGCGCTCGGGCGCGCGCTGGCCCTGGCCACCTTCGAGCTGCACCGCGGCCGGCCCGAACTGATCAACGAGCTGCCCGCGGTGGTGGGGGCGGTGACCGCGGAAAGCGTGCGGGCAGCCGCCGCCGGCCTGCGCTCCCAGGGCCGGTCGGTCCTGGAACTGCGTGCCGGTGCCGCCTCGTGACCCTCACGGGCATCGTGCTCCCCACCGACGCGGCGGCTCCCGCGGGCGCCGCGTTCCTCACGGATGCCGTGGGCCGGGCGGGCA
>NZ_CEVIVC010000105.1:12713-14276 GCF_982290645.1 Protofrankia sp. CiP1_Cm_nod4 | reverse complement strand
CCCAGGGCTACCGCTGCTCCCAGGGCTACCGTCGCTCCCGCAGGCACCACGCGCCCGCCGGGCAGGCCGTCATCGCAGAACAGGAGGTCGCGGTGAGCGCCGCAACCATTGGGAAAGCATCCGGCGACGCTCCGGGGGCCGGGGCGTCGCCGTCCGTCATCCCGCCGGTGGCCACGACCGTGGCGGCCGAGCTCCCCACGGTCGCCGAGCGGACCCTACCCGGTGGCCTGCGGGTGCTGGTGGTCCGGCGGACGACCGTGCCCCTGGTGGAGGTGCGGCTGCGCATCCCGTTCACCGGCCTGGGCGCGGCCCATCAGGCACGCGGTGAGCTGCTCGCCGAGACCCTGTTCACCGGGACGCAGCTGCGTGACCGGGTGGAGCTCGCCACCGTCGTGCAGTCCCTCGGCGGCGCGCTGTCGACCTGGGTGGACGCCGACCGTCTCGCGATCGTCGGCTCCGCGCTCGCGACCAACCTCGTCCCGCTGCTGGACCTGATCGCGGAGGTGCTGACCGGCGCGACGTACCCCAGCGGCGAGTTCGCCGGTGAACGCGACCGGCTGGTCGAGGAAGCCACGATCGCCCACAGCCAGCCGGCGTTGATCGCCCGGGAGGGCCTGCTGCGCCGGCTGTACGGCGACCACCCCTACGGCAGCGAGACACCGGTGCCGGACGTGGTCTCCCAGGTGACCGAGGCCGACGTGCGGACGCTGCACGCCGCGCGCGTGTCACCGGTGGGCGCGGTGCTCACGCTCGTCGGCGACGTGGAGCCGCAGGCCGCGCTCGAGCGGGTGGAGGCGGTCCTCGGCGACTGGCGGGGGACGGCCGCCGACGCGGTGCCGCCGCTGCCGGCCCTGCGCACCGGCCCTGTCGTGATCATCAACCGGCCCGGCGCGGTGCAGACGAACATCCGCATCGGTGGCCCGGCGGTAGACCGCCACCACCCCGCCTATGCCGCGCAGCGGCTGGCCAGCACCATCTTCGGCGGCTACTTCAGCTCGCGGCTGGTGTCGAACATCCGGGAGGACAAGGGCTACACCTACTCGCCGCGCAGTTCGCTCGACTACCCGGTCGCGGGCTCCCGGTTCACGGTGACCGCGGACGTGGCGACCGACGTGACCGGCCCCGCGCTGCTCGAGATCTTCTACGAGCTCGGCCGGATGGCGCTGCTGCCGGTGTCGGACGAGGAGCTCGACGCGGCCCGCCAGTACGCGATCGGGACGCTGGCGCTGTCCACGGCGACCGGGGTGGGGCTCGCCTCCACCCTGTCGGCGCTGGCCGGCGCGGGGATCGGCGTCGGGTACCTGCACGACCATCCCGCGGCGCTGGCGAAGGTGACAGCGCGGGACGTGTTGGAGATCTCGGCGCAGGTGTTCGCGCCGACACGTCTGGTCACCGTCCTGGTCGGGGACGCGGAGAAGATCGCGGCCGAGGTGGGGGCGATCACCGAGATCGCCCCCGAGGTCGTCGCCCCCGGGACCGTCACCACAGCCGCTGACAAGGCCACCGCCAGCGAGGCCGCTGCCACCTGAACCGGCCGTCCGACCGGGCGGCCGTCCGACCGGG
>NZ_CEVIVC010000105.1:6293-12377 GCF_982290645.1 Protofrankia sp. CiP1_Cm_nod4 | reverse complement strand
TCCGGACCGGCTGGCGGTGGCCGTCCGGCCGGCTCGTGGCCGGGCCGCTCGGCGCGGCGTGGCACGGCCGGCCCTGTCCGGCCCGGTTTCGCCTGGTGGCCTGGCACGGCCGGCCCGGAAGCGGCCCACAGCGCCCCGAGGAGCCGTTCGCGACGGCGGCTGATGGCCGCTTCCCCCTGCCCCGGCCGGCCGCAGCCGCCTTGTGGCCGGCGCTGGGGCAGGAGGGTCAGCGGCGGGACGGGTTGGCCCGCGGCGGTGCCGGCCGGGGAGTGCCGCCACGGCCGGCCAGCTCCCCGGGCAGGACCGTGCGCGGGTCGGAGACCGACTCGACCACCTGCCGGGCGAGGTCGTGCACGCGCCGTCCCATGCCGCGGGCGGTCCGCCGCAGCCGCTCGAACGCCTCCCTGGGCCGCAGCCGGTGACGCTCGGCCAGCACGCCTATCGCCTGTTCGACGATGACCCGGGACGCGAGCGCGTGCTCCAGCTGTACCACCGACAGCCGCAGCTGCTCGATCTCGGTGAGCTCGTGATCGGGACGCCGGGGCCGGCCGGGCGGAGCGAGGTCCTCGGCGAGCAGGTCGGCGAGCACCATCGCGGAGAGCAGGTCACCGACCGGCCGGACCTCGCCTGCTGGCCCTTCCACGATCCATCCGATCGTGGCCCTGCGCAGGCGCAGTTCGGAACGGCCGCCGGGCGCCGGCCCGCCGGGCGCGGCTTCGGCCGCGGGGCCCCGGACGCCCGGCCCGCCCCCGGCCGCTCCCGGGCGCGCGGGCCGGGTCGCGCCACCGCCTGACGGCGCGGCCGGAGCTGGCGCCGCCGGCGGCTTGCGCCGTTCGGTCTCGTCACGTTCGGCCGTCTCGTCACGTTCGGCCGTCTCGTCACGCTCGGCCGTCTCGTCACGCTCGGCCGTGCCGACGACGACGCCCAGAGCGTCAGCGATGCCCCGCAGCAGCGTGACCGCGGACGTGGGGACGGTGACGTGCTGCCGGTCGAGCCCGACGAGCAGACCGTGTAACCGCCCATCGTCGCCCACCACCGGCATGGCGACATAGCTGCGGACTCCCAGGCGCGACGGCTCGTCCGTCCCCGCGAACGCGGGGTCGTTGCCGACGCCCGCCAGCGTGACGGGCGCGCCGTCGAGCACCCTCGCGCTGACGGTCTCGCTCCGGGGCAGCGTCAGACCCGCGTCGAGGCCGGGCATGGTCCCCGCCGTCCGCTGGTAGGTCGCGGTCGAGCCCGACAGGACCACGAAGCCTGTCGCTTCCATCCCATGGATGGCGCCCGCGGCCTGCAGTGCGGCATCGACCGCGCTCCACGTACGTGCTGAAGGTACTGACGACACAGCCCGAACTCTCCCACAAACTTCACGGGCAGTGACGGAGACCGTCCCTCGATCAAGCTCTACGGGCTCAAGTCGGCGCGCAGCCGCTGCTCTGCTGCTGCTATCTGTCGCTCTGAGTATCCGTTATGCGGCAGAAGAGGTCTTCTCCGTGACCTGGCGCAGGCTCGGGTTCGTCAGCGCGGTGCCATCCTCGAAGACGACGGTGGGCACGGTTGCGTTGCCGTTGTTGATAGCTCGGACGATCTGTTCAGCCTGTGGGTTCTGCTCGATGTCGACCGTTTCGTACGGGATGCCGGCCTGGTCGAGCTGACGCTTGAGGCGGGTGCAGTAGCCGCACCACGACGTGGTGTAGATCGTCGGCACGAACGGTCCCTTCGGTAGCGGTGACAGAACAAATCTTCACAACCGCGGCGCGGCCCGGTCGCTTCCCGTCGGTGGCGGCGGCTACCGTTCCTCCCATGGCGCGTGCGACTCCTCCCATGGCGCGTGCGACCGTCGACGACCCGGCGCGGGACGCGCCGTTCCCGGGCGGTGCGGGCGTGTCCGGGCAGTGGCTGGTCGACGCGCTCGACCCGGAGCAGCGCCAGGCGGTGCTCGCCCCGGTCGGCCCGGTCTGCGTGCTGGCCGGCGCGGGCACGGGCAAGACGCGGGCGATCACGCATCGGATCGGCCACCTGGTGGCGTCGGGCACCGTCCCTCCCGGCCAGGTACTTGCTGTGACCTTCACCACGCGCGCGGCCGGGGAACTGCGCGGCCGGCTGCGCACACTCGGCGCGGACGGCGTCCAGGCGCGCACCTTCCATGCGGCCGCGCTGCGGCAGCTCGGCTACTTCTGGCCCAGGATCGCCGGGGCCGCGCTGCCCAGGCTCGTCGAGAGCAGGATCGCGCTGGTGGGCCGGGCGGCGAGCCGGGCCGGCCTGACACCGGGCCGGACCGAGCTCCGGGACCTCACCGCCGAGATCGAGTGGGCCAAGGCCACCCTGCTCACCCCCGAGCAGTACCCGGCGGCCGCCGCCGCGGCCGGGCGCGAGACGGCGCACCCGCCCGAGGTGGCCGCCCGGCTGTACACCGCCTACGAGCAGGCCAAGCGGGAGGCGGGCGTGCTCGACTTCGACGACCTGCTGCTGCTGACCGCCGCCGTGATCGAGGAGCACGGCTGGGTCGCCGAGGAGCTGCGCTCCCGCTACCGCCACTTCGTGGTGGACGAGTACCAGGACGTCAACCCGCTGCAGCAGCGCCTGCTCGACGCCTGGCTCGGCGAGCGGGACAGCATCTGCGTGGTCGGTGACGCCAACCAGACCATCTACTCGTTCACCGGGGCGTCCCCCCGCTACCTGCTGGACTTCCCCCGGCGCTTCCCCGAGGCCCAGGTGGTCCGTCTCGTGCGGGACTACCGCTCCACCCCGCAGGTGGTCGGGCTGGCCAACCGGCTGGTCGGGAGGGCCGGCACCGCCGGCCCTCCCGGCGCGCGGGACACGGCGGGCGGGCCAGGGACGCACGGTGCGGCGGGGACCGTGCTCGCGGTGTCCCGGCACGAGCCGCCGCGGCTGGTCGCGCAACGCCCGGACGGCCCGGCCCCGACGTTCACCGAGTTCGACAGCGAGCCCGAGGAGGCGGCCGCGGCCGCCCGCCGCATCCGCGCGCTGTTGGGCGCCGGCGTGCCCGCCAGCGAGATCGCCGTGCTGTACCGGGTCAACGCCCAGTCCGAGGCGTACGAGACCGCGATCGCCGCCGCCGGCATCCCGTACCTGGTCCGCGGCGGTGAGCGGTTCTTCGAGCGGCCGGAGGTCGCCGAGGCCGTCCAGCTGTTGCGGGCGGCCGCGCGGTCGGCCGACACCGACCGGCCGGCGGGGCTGGTGGCCGAGGTCACGGAGGTCTTCGCCGCGCTGGGCTGGCGCGGCGACGACCCGCCGAACGGCTCGGGCGCGCAGCGGGAGCGCTGGGAGAACCTGGCCGCGCTCGTGCGCCTCGCCGAGGCCCTGGCGGCCGCCGATCCGGGCGCCACCCTCGACCACTTCGTCGCCGATCTCGCCGACCGGGCCGCCCACCAGCACATCCCCACCGTCGAGGGGGTCACGCTCGCGTCCCTGCACGCGGCCAAGGGCCTGGAGTGGGACGCGGTCTTCCTGGTCGGCCTGGCCGAGGGGACGCTGCCTATCGTCCACGCGCAGACCCCGGCGCAGGTCGAGGAGGAGCGGCGCCTGCTCTACGTCGGCGTCACCCGGGCGCGCGAGCGGCTGGCGCTGTCGTGGGCGCTCGCCCGCCACGAGGGCGGCCGCAGGTCCCGCCGGCCGTCGCGCTTCCTCGACGGTCTGGCGCCCCGTCCGGCGGCGTCGGCGGGCAGACCGGCGGGTGGGCCGGCGCGCCCGGGAGCGGACGGCGCCGATGCCCAGCGCGCCCGTGGCCGCTCCGCGGTGCGCTGCCGGGTGTGCCAGCGTCCCCTGGTGGGCCAGGCCGCCCGGACGGGCCGGTGCGACAGCTGCCCGGCCAACATCGACCAGGCGCTCTTCGAGCGGCTGCGGGCCTGGCGCTCCGCCCGGGCCAGGGAGCAGAGCGCGCCGGCCTTCGTGGTGTTCACCGACGCGACGCTGATGGCGATCGCCGAGCACCGGCCCACGTCCGTCGCCGAGCTGGTGGGCATCCCCGGGATCGGCCAGGCCAAGCTCGACCGCTACGGCGAGGACGTGCTTGCCCTGATGGACGGGCGGGAACCACCCGGTTGACGTCCCGCCGTTCGCCGGCAGTACCCCCGGGCCCCCAGGACTGTGACGATCGTGACACCTTCAGTCGCGGTATCGGTCAGCCGTGGCACCAGTCATACTGATTGCGTAGAGTGCTCGTTCGGAAGCGCGAAAAATAGGTTGCGACCGCCGCGGCCGGCTTCTACGGTGCTGATGAGCGCTGAGCGTGCCTGACCTGCGCCCGGCCTGAGAACGCCAAGCCCGGCCCGAACGCGATGGAGGTGGTCCCCATGAGGATGGTGGGGATCGTCGCCGCGTTCGTGTGGCGGGTGTACCCGCCCGGCCTGCGTGGTGTGGTCCGTCCGGTCGCGGCTGTTCCCCTCGGGAGCGCACCCGCCGCCTCCACGGCCGCCCGTGGGTTCGCCGACGATCCGCGCCGGATCCGCGTAGCCGCCGCGCATCACGCCCTGGCCGCGAACGCCCGCGCCCAGGCATCGACGATGCGCAAGGCGCTGTCCGTCCCGGGTCCGTCCCGAGGTCTGCTCCTGGCCTGACCGGCCGCCCGAGCGCCGACCAGGGCCGCGGATCCCCGACGGGAACCGCGGCCCTGAGTGTTTTTCGGCCCGATCCGCCGAATCAGCCGAGCCGACCGGATCAGCCGAATCGCCGAATCGCCGAACCAGCCGAATCGCCGAACCAGCCGAACCAGCCGGATCAGCCGAATTGCCGAACCAACGAATGCCTGGAGCGACATTGACCGAACCAGCTGTCCCGGTCGAACCGCCCCCGACCGGTTTCCTGATCGATTCCCTTCCTGCTCCTTCAGTGCCGGAGGTGACACCGGTGTTCGACCCCTCGATCGTCGCCCGGATCGAGCGGGACCAGCTGGCGCTGCCCTGCTGGGACGTCGACCCGGACCTGTTCTTCGCGGAGTCCCCCGAGGACGTCGAATCCGCGAAGGCGGTCTGCGTCGACTGTCCGCTGCGGCACGCCTGCCTGGCCGCCGCCCTCGACCGGTGCGAGCCCTGGGGCGTGTGGGGTGGCGAGCTCGTTGCCACGGGCGCCGTCGTCCCGCGCAAGCGTCCCCGCGGCCGCCCCCGCAAGAACGTCGCCGCCTGACGACCGCGGCCCGCATCCCACGGCGGGTGTCACGGGCTGCCACCGGACCGGTCTCGTCCCTCCGATGGCAGCCCGTGACCCGGTGGCAGTCTTGAGAGCCGTCCGCTAACGGCCGTTGATGGCCGCGTCGCGACGTCACCGGAGAAGTGGCCACAAATTTGTGATACATATGGGTTATGGCGATCACTGGTGATCATGTGGTGGGCCTACGGGAGCTTCGCCACAACACCAGCGAGGTGCTGGCCCGGGTCCGGCGTGGTGAGACCGTCGACGTGACCGAGTACGGCCGGCTGATCGCCCGCATCGTGCCCGCCGAGGAGCGGGAACCGGCCCCGGTCATGACGCGGCTGGTCGAGTCCGGCAGAGCCCGGCTGGCGGTACGGCCCGGATACCGGCCGAGGATGCGGCCAGGCGACGGCGGCCGCCTCGGTGAGACGCTCGCGGCGCTACGCGCCGAGGAAACGTGGTGAGCCTTTACTACGTGGACACCTCGGCCGCCATCAAGCTCCTCGCCGAGGAGACGCACTCCCTGGCGTTCGCGGCATTTTATGACAGTAATTCCAGTGCTTCGTGGGTGAGTTCCGCGTTGCTCCGTATCGAGGTCATGCGATCGGTCAGCCGGGTTCTGCCGGTGATGATTCCGGATGCGCGTGAGCTGCTGCTGGCCTTCGACTACATTTCCATCGACGACGACATCGTCGAGGCTGCGATGAACGGACCGGACCGGATGTCGCGTTCACTGGATGCCATCCATCTGGCGACCGCACGGGTCCTCGGCCGGGAACTCGACGCGTTCGTCACCTACGACGACCGGCTCGCCGCGGCCGCCGTTGACGCCGGATTCAGCCTGCTCAGCCCGCGGGACTCACCAGCAGCCGACACCGCCCCCCGGGCGTAGAGGCGTTCGGCCGGTCGCTGTCGACACAGCCGCGGCGTGTGGAC
>NZ_CEVIVC010000105.1:5761-6268 GCF_982290645.1 Protofrankia sp. CiP1_Cm_nod4 | reverse complement strand
ACGTCAGGTTGTCCATAGTGTGATCAAACATGTTCACTGTGCGATCGCAAGATGTCGACGTGTGTTCCCGGCTGGGACGGATGGTGCCGGTAGTGTTCGGTCGTGCCCAGCAGCAAGCCCGCCCAACCGGCCCGGATCGGCACGCCGGCGGCTCCCGGCGCCGCGGACACCGCCGTCGAGCCGCCGGAGGGCCAGGCCGTCGACGGTGATCGTGCCCGGTATGACGGTGACCGCCCACGCCGTCCCGGCGACGTGCCTGTCGACCGTCCCGGTGCCGTGTCCGTCGGCCTTTCTGGCGGCGTGCCCACCGTGCCTCCCGGTGACGTGCTCAACGCGCCTCCTGGTGACGTGCTCAACGCGCCTCCTGGTGACGTGCTCTTCTCCCATCCCGCCGCCGCATCCGCCGGGCGTCCTGGTGGCGTGCCCTTTCACCGGGCCGGCGGTGGGGAGGTGGCCGCGGCGGCCGCGGTCCTCAGCGCGCCGGAGCTCGCCGGGATCGTGGATCTT
>NZ_CEVIVC010000105.1:1419-5736 GCF_982290645.1 Protofrankia sp. CiP1_Cm_nod4 | reverse complement strand
GTCGCCTGGGTCGACGACGGCTGGCTCCACGTCGCGAACGCGGACGGCGCCTCGCGGCTGTCGCTGACCACCGGCCTCGACGGCCCCTGGGAGGTCCTGCGCGGGCGCGACCCGGTGGCCGTGCGGGACCCGATGCACGGCGTCCCGCTGGAGCAGGCGCTCAGGGACCCCTCGCCGCCGAACGCCCGCAACTCCTACCCGCTCGCCGGGGTGCGGCTCGCGTCCGTCTTCGCCGATCCGGCCCGCTCGCCGGACGTCGTCGTCGTGCACAGCGCGGCACATCACTGGCCGGAACGCGGTGGGCATCTCGGCGAGCACGGGTCGCTGGACGCCGGCCAGTCCCGGGCGCCGCTGCTGCTGTCCGGCGCCGGCGTCCACGGACGAGGGCCGCTCGACCGGCATGCCCGCGTCGTCGACGTCGCGCCGACCCTGGCCTACCTGGCCGGGGCGTCCATGACAGACCCGGCCCGCCCCGCCGGCTTGAACGATCCGACCGGCTCGAACGATCTCACCGGCCCCGCCAGCTTGAACGATCTGGCCCGCCCCGCCAGCTTGAACGATCTGACCGGCTTGAACGATCTGGCCGGTCTGGCCGGCGCGAACGGTCTGGCCGGCGCGGGCGGGCCGGCCGGCCGGAACGGTTCGGCTGACCTCGGCATCGACGGCCGGGCCCTGACGGAACTGTGCGTGCCCGGCGCCCGGCATGTTGTCGGCCTGCTCTGGGACGGCGTGAACTGCAACGACCTGCTGGCCATGGCCGGCGCCGGCGAGCTGCCGGCGGTCGCCCGCCTGCTGGCCCGTGGCGTCGCCCTCACCGGCGGCGCGGTCGCGGAGTTCCCCAGCGTGACCCTGGCGAACCACACCAGCGCGCTCACCGGCGTCGGCCCAGGGCGGCACGGCATCCTCAACAACGCCTACTTCGACCGGGAGACCGGCCGGCGGATCGTCGCCAACGACGCGTCCACCTGGCATCTGGCCTGCGAGCAGCTGCGGCCGGGGGTGCGCACCGTGTTCGAGGCGATCGCCGCGGCCCGGCCCGGGGTGTCGACGGCCTGCGTCAACGAGCCGATCGACCGAGGCGCGACGTATTCGACGTTCGGGCTGGTCCGGGCGATGAACAGCGCTGCCGGCGCCGGCGGGCTGGGCGAGCATCTGCCGTCCGCCGCGGACGACCCGCACGCGACCCAGGAGTGGGTCGCCGCCAACCCGGACTACGCCTGGTCGACGCAGGTGGACGCGCTCGGCCTGGCGCAGATCCGCCAGCTGTGGGGCGAGCAGGCCGCCGAGCCGCCCGCGTTCACCTGGTGGAACACCACGGTGACCGATACCGGGCATCACGGCGGCGGCCCGTATTCGCCGCAGTCCCGGGCGTCGATGGCCGACGCCGACCGGCGCCTCGGAGTCTTCCTCGACCTGCTGGAAGCCCGCGGACTCGCCGACGACACCGTCATCCTGCTGACCGCGGACCACGGCAGCGAGGGCGCCGACCCGTCCCGCACCGGCGACTGGGACGAGGCCCTGCGCGCCGCCGGCATCCCCTTCCGCGACGAGGCCTACGGCTTCCTCTACCTCACCCCCTCCGCCGCCACGAACACCTGACCCGGACGGGTTCGCGCTCACACGCGCTGGTCAGCGAGGCCGGGCGGATGACTCGGCCGGCTCCCGTGGCACGGGTACTTCCGTGACCGGCCGGCTGAGCAGGAGACGGGGTACGCGGCTGCGCTCCTGAATCCATGCCCGGACGTCGGAGTCCAGGTAGCCGGCCACGCGCAGCAGGTCGGCGTGCATCCGCTCCAACGGCCGGTTGTGGATCGGTTCGTGGTGCGCGATGCGGTTGCGGAGCCGGACAAGTCTGTTGACCGGGTCGTAGACGGTCGCGCGCCGGGCAGGACGAAGGCCCGGGAAGGCATGACGGAGCACAGGCGTCCAGAGGGACGTCTCGTAGCGTCGGGACAGGAGATAGCGCCAGAAGCCGAAGGTCAGCTCGGCGACGACCCGACCAGGGGTGATGATCCTGCCGTCACGTCGGATCCTGAACCCGGCGTCCACGACGTCCTGATGTCCCCGGGCTTCGAGGATCCCGGCCGGATCGTCCCACCACTCGCTGGCACTGTGCCGGTGCAGGTGCCATGCCGTGAGCTGGTCGTGAAGCGCGTTGCGCAGCACGACCTCGAGCACTCCCAGGTCCTCGTGGAAGCCGGCGCTGACGGCGCCGTTCCACTCGTAGAGGGCGATTGCGCTGACGATGTCATCGCCGCATGCCCGCTCGTATGGGCCGAGACGTTCGGGGCTCAGCCCGCGGCGAAGCCGGGAGGCCTGGGACGGGGACAAGGGATTGGACATCGACGTACCGATCTTCTATGCTTCTGAAAGAGACCCCGGATGACCTCTACCGCACAGGCGGCACGCCACCGGGGTTCTGTCTGTTCTGGCGTTCTGTCTGTTCTGGTGAACAGCGCGGCACACGCTCGCAGGTGGCTGTGGATAGTGATATCTGTCGGTCACACCCTATGGCGGTCAGTGTGTCCGAACTCGCGCCCCGTACTGAGAGACCACGGCTGCCCGTGGACGCTGGACTGGTGGGGTGATTGTGTCGAAACAGGCTTCGTGGTTCCTGGTCGCGGTCGGCGCGTGGACGTGGGCCATCTGGCCGAACTTGTGAGAAATTGCCAAGATCTGTGGATGATTATGTCTGCGTGACGGGCCGTTGCATATAGATCATGGGGATCGGTGATTCGGTGTCGTAGGGCTCGATGTCGGTGTAGCCGAGGCGGCGGTGGAAGCTGATGACGGCCGTACGGGTGGGCAGGGCGTCGAGGACCAGGCGGGTGAAGCGGTGTCGTGCGGCGTGCTGGTGTGCGTGTTCCATGAGGACGCGTCCGATCCCGCCACGATGCGTCGGACGTACGTAGAGACGTTTGATCTCCGCGGTGCTGGCAGGCGGGCGGGGTGCGAGTCCCACGCAGCCGATGGGATGTTTGAGGCCCGCGTTGTTGTCGGCGGCGTACAGGTCCCACTTGTCGGGATCGGCGGGACGAGGGACACGGTCTCCGCGGCGGGTCATAGTGGTGGCATCAACTCCGGGCCATCCCCCGGGAGCGGCCTGGACAGTTCGGCCACCAGATGGGGGTCGGCGTGGATCGCGGCGGTCTGGCGCCACTCGTGGACAAGTTGAGTAAAAGGCCCGAGTACTCCCGCTTCCGCGCTGGCCTGGAGTCTGCGCAGCAGGGTGGTGACGCATTCGGTCTGCTCGTCGTCGGGAAGCAGGTCGATCCAGGGGAAGACCTCGGTGAGGATGCCTTCGAGCACCTCCCTGGCGGCGGGTTCATGCAGTATGGCGCGCAGGATACGGGCGGTGATTGCCAGGGCCTCTTCGACGTCGGCGGCTCTGTCCGCCAGTTCGATGCGCAGGTTCGGGCCGTCGCGCCGGGCGAGTTCGACGACCTCTCCTTGATCGATGAAGGCGAGGACGCGCTTGGGCTCGCGAAGGAGGTCGCTGTACGGAAAGGAGACTCGCGCGCTGGAGGCGACCATGGCTCGATCAGATCTGAACTACTTCAGATCTGGCTGCGCCGAGGCGGACCGCAGCGCCCTCGGCCCCTCGGCCGCTGACCGGCGGGGGAGTGCCGGCCAACGCTCGTAGGGGCTGAGCCGCCCGGAACTCAACCTGCGGCAGAGCCAAGCGGTGCGGGACAGGGGCGGAGGGCCGGGCATCGGTGCGCTGCCTTCTGAACTGGCTGACGGAGACCCCGGATGGCCTCTACCGTTCAGGCGGCAAGCCGCCGGGGTTATGTCTGTTGTCAAAGCCTATGACGATCAGCGTGTCCGAACTCGTGCCCTCGCGGAGAGACCACAGCTCTCCGCGGATGCCAGGCTGGTGGGGTGACTCTCTCGAAGCGGGCATCCTGGTTCCTGATCGCGGTGGGTGTGTGGACGTGGGCGATCTGGCCGAACTTCCTTCGGAACATATGGAAGGATGATCGTTCCTGGGACGACGGCCCGACCGGCTTCTTCACCGTCCACCTGGTCCTGACCGTCGTCTCCCTCGCGATCGGCTCGGTGGTCGGCTGGCTCGGCATCCGCGGCGTTCGCGCGGCCCGCCAGCGCGGCAACGGTGACGCCGCCCCGTCCAAACAGCTGATCAATTCGGGTCGTTGACGCACCGAAGACGGCCGCTGTCCTGAAACGCTCGCGTCGTCCGAGACTCTTCTGGAGTCTCGTGATGCTGTCCCGTTTACGCGGTCGAGGTCCTGATCATGCCTGCGACCAGTGAAGATGGCTCAGCGTGACTTTAGCCATCCGGAATCACGGGACACT
>NZ_CEVIVC010000105.1:0-1005 GCF_982290645.1 Protofrankia sp. CiP1_Cm_nod4 | reverse complement strand
GGATCAGAATGTTCGGCGAGCCGCATGATCGGCTGGCGGCCTGCCGCGATGCTGGAGGGCCTGCTCGGCTGAGGGTTCCGCCGAATCCCGTGGCCGACAGGGACTGATCGGCGTCCGCTGGTGGTGTCGGACCCGTACTCGTTCTTGGCCGGTTCGGGCGGGCCCCATCCCCACCGGGGCGGGCCGGGGTGGTTTGTCCGAGCGGTGACAGAATGCCGCATGCCGGATGTCCGGTGGGATACTCGCGCGGTGGGCGACGGGGGCCGTGACAGTACCGCCACGGTGTGGGATTTCTTCGTGTCGTACACGCGGACGGATCAGCCGTGGGCGGAGTGGATCGCCGAGGCGCTGGAATCCGACGGGCACCGGGTGCTGGTGCAGGCGTGGGATTTCGTCCCGGGGTCGAACTGGCCGGCGCTGGTGCATGCGGGTGTGACACGAGGTGGTCGTCTGCTCGCGCTGCTCAGCCCGGCTTATCTGGACTCGGTCGGGGGCAGCGCGGAATGGCAGGCGATATGGGCGGCGGACCCGGCCGGGGACGACCGGCGGCTGATCCCGGTCCGGATCGCGCCGTGTGATCCGAAGCGGCTGGGGCTGGTGGGGACCCGCGGCTGGATCGATCTGACCGGCCTGTCCGGGCCGGAGGGCGAGAGCACGGCGCGTACCCGGCTGCTCGACGGGGTCCGGGCGGCGCGGGTGGGGCGAGTTCGCCCCACCGGCCCGTTGCCCTTCCCGGCCCGGGACGGTGACAGAGACAGGGAGAGCGCGGGAGAGAACGGTACGGCCGGGCGGGGGGCACGGTATCCGGGCCGGCCGCCGGCGGTCTGGGGGCTGCCCGCGCATCTGCCGCGTAACCCGCGGTTCACCGGCCGGGAGGGTGAGCTGGCGGAGCTCCGGGAGCGGCTGACCCGTTCCGGGCAGGCCGCGGTCGTCCCCCACCTCCCGGCCGGCAGGACCCCGCCGGCCGAGCCGGCGGCGGGGCGGGCGCAGGCGTTGCACGGCCTC
>NZ_CEVIVC010000104.1:1675-17653 GCF_982290645.1 Protofrankia sp. CiP1_Cm_nod4 | reverse complement strand
TCTTCGCGTCGGACGTGCTGGATGAACCGCCGGCAAACATAAATCTAAAATCATATGAAATTGCAACGCTACGCAACTACCAGAGCCTGATGCCGCTCTCGCATGACGCCCGTAAACCGATGTTCGATCTGCGGGCCGCGGACGGCGCGCTCGGCAGTACGCAGACGCTCGTCAGCCGATGCCACCGTGACTTCCGATCGCTCGCCGAAGAACTTCTACAGCGGCTGGAGTCGGTGCCGCTGGAGGCCTGAGCACGATACCCTGAGCCCGATACCTGGCGCACCCGGGAAGCAGCATGCTCCCACCGGTTTCCGCCGGCCCTCCCAGCATGCCCGACCTGTTTGGGATCCATCAGGGCGGACCACGCTCCAAGCGGCCGGATCGTCTCACGGGTTCGGTGCTGACGGTCCTCCGATAGCGAATTCCAATCCTGCGATCGGCGGTTCCCGTACACCTGTCGTGTCCGGTCGCGGCAGCTTACGATTCGGGGAGGCCCGGCTCAAGAAACCCAGGTCCAGCACCCAGGAGGGGCGGTCGAGAATGGTCGGCGTACGGCCCGCGACCCATGTGCCCGAGTCCGATTTCGGGACCGTCGGATCCGCTCCTCGCAGGAAGACGATCAGCAGTCCTTATCTGCACCGCCTGCAGCGTCGTCATTTTCTGCTGTTCGACGTCCTGCCGATCGTCGGTACTGTCGCCGCGCTCGCGTTCCTCACGGTACATCCGATCGGCGTCACCGAACTCGCCCTGCTCTTCTCGATGTGGATCGTGACCGGGCTGGGCGTCACCGTCGGTTATCACCGGCTGTTCACGCACCGCGCCTTCAAGGCCGCGCCGTCCGTCGCGGCCGTGCTCGCGGTCCTCGGCTCGATGGCCGGGCAGGGCGGCGTGGTGTCCTGGGTCGCTCTGCACCGGCGGCACCACGAGTGCAGTGACCGGGAGGGCGACCCCCACTCCCCGAACCTCGCCGGCGGTGGCCTGAAGGGCCGGCTACGCGGCCTGGCCCACTCCCATTTCCTGTGGATGCGCCGCCATGAGTACCCGAACGTCGTCCACTACGCGCCGGATCTGATCAGGAATCGCGCGCTGGTCCGGGTCGCCCGCCTCTACTACTACTGGGTCGCGCTCGGGCTCGCAATCCCCGCGCTCGTCGGCGGCCTCGTCTACCTGAGCTGGGCCGGGGCGGTCAGCGGCCTCTTCTGGGGCGGTCTGGTGCGGATGTTCGTCCTGGAACACATCATCTGGGCGATCAACTCCTTCCTGCACATGTTCGGCACCCACCCGTACGAGTCCAGGGAGAACAGCAGGAACGGCGGGATCTTCGCTCTGCTGACCTTTGGCGAGTCGTGGCACAACAACCATCACGCCTTCCCCGACTCGTCTTCTTTCGGGTTGAGCTGGTACCGTCTCGACCCGGGTTACTGGCTCATAAAAATGCTTTCTCTCGGCGGTCTCGTATGGGATGTCAAGCGCCCGTCCGAAGAGCGGATGAAAGCAAGTCGTATATCCGGTAACGGCAAGCCAGCCCCCAGCACCGCGGCATAAGGAGCGAGCACGTTGAAGCCGAGCAAGGAATCGATTGCCGACTGGTGCCAGCAGTACGTCGCGCATCTCCTCGAGGTACCGGTGGACGCGGTGGATCCGGACGCGGACTTCGACCGGCTGGGCGTCGACTCCGCCCTCGCCGTCTCCCTGCTGATCGAGGTCGAGGAACGCTACGGTGTCGAACTGGCACCCGAGGCGTTGTTCGAGAACCCGAGCATCAACGCGGTCGCCGGATATCTGTACGAGCAGAGCCAGCAGCGCGTGGCATAGTCATGACCGCATCAGCCGACATCGGCCGGACGACCGGGGCGGCGGCCGCCATCCGTCACCACTACGACGTCGGGAACGCGTTCTACAGCCTCTGGCTGGACCGTTCGCTGACCTATTCGTGCGCGCTCCGGGAAGGCCCGGACGACACCCTGGAAAACGCGCAGGACCGGAAGCTGCGGTTTCACCTGGACGCGGTCCGGGCCGAGAGGGCCCGCAGCGTGCTGGACATCGGCTGCGGCTGGGGTGCCGTCCTGCGGCGGCTGGCGGAGGAACACCGGGTCCAGCGGTCCGTCGGTCTCACCCTCAGCGAGGAGCAGGCGTCCTTCGTCCGCTCCCAGGGATATCCGGGTGTGGAGGTGCGTACGGAGAACTGGCTGCACTACGAGCCGGACGCGTCCTTCGACGGGATCATATCCATCGGCGCGTTCGAGCATTTCGCCCGGCCCACGGACTCCCCCACCGAGAAGATCGGCCTGTACCGGGAGTTCTTCACCCGCTGCCGCGGCTGGCTGAACCGGGACGGTGTGCTGTCGCTGCAGACGATCGCATACGCGAACATGTCCCGCGCGGACGCGAGCGGGTTCATCCAGCAGGAGATATTTCCCGAAGCCGACCTGCCGACACTCGCGGAGATCACAGCCGCGGCCGAGGGAGTTTTCGAGGTCCGGTCGGTGAGCAACGGGCGGCTCGACTACGCCTGGACGTGCGAGGAGTGGGCCCGCCGGCTGCGCCGGCACCGCGACGAGGCCGTCCAGATCGTCGGGCCGGAGGTGGTCGCCCGGTACGAGCGCTATCTGAAGCTGTCCGCCCTCGGCTTCCGGATGGGAAAGATCTGCCTGTTCAGAATCGTTCTTCAGCCTTTCCGGAGCGGATACTTCGACAGCCGTGGGGGGCGGGCGGGATGACGGTGGAGACACCCGGCGCGGCGGCTGCCAGCACCATCGGGCCGGCGCCGGCGGCAGTCCGTTTCAACCCCTTCAGCGCCGAGTTCCGGCGTTCCCCCTACCCGCTCTACCGGCAGCTTCGCGACACCCAGCCCGTTCACCGGGCACTGGGCATGTGGGTGCTCACGCGGTATACCGACGTACAGGGCGTCCTGCGCGACCGTACCTTCAGCGCCGGGCTCATACCCGAGCTGATCAGCCGGCAGGCGAGCCGGCTGTCGCAGCAGGACAACGTGGCGCTCATCGGGCGGCTGGGCAGGAAGTCGCTCGTCTTCACCGACAACCCGGACCACGCCCGGCTGCGCGGGCTGGTGAACCGGGTGTTCACGGCGCAGGAAATCGACAGGCTCCGTCCCCGTGTCTCGCGGGCTGTCGAACAGCTGATACAGCGGGCCTGGGACGACGGTGGCATGGACGCCGTCACCGACTTCGCCGCGCCCCTGCCGGTCACGGTCCTGTGCGACTGGATGGCGCTCCCAGGGGATCTGCGCGCACACGTCGGCCAGTGGACGCATGACATCCGTTTCCTGCTCGAGCCGGGGCTGATGAAGGCCGCGGACTTCACCCGGGTGTGCGATGTCGTCGAAATGTTCGCGCGGGCCCTGGACGAGGTGATTGCCGAGCGCCGGTCCTGGCCGGGCGACGACCTGATAAGCCAGCTGCTCGCCGCGCGGACCGCCGGCGGCGACAGGCTCAGCGACGAAGAGCTCGTCTTCGTGTGCATCATGTGCTTTGTCGCCGGCAACGAGACCACGAAATCCCTGATCGGGAACGGCCTGCTCGCGCTGCTCCAGCATCCGGCGCAGGACGCTCTCCTGCGCCGCCGCCCGGAGCTCGCGCCAGCGGCCGTCGAGGAGGCGCTGCGCTACGACAGCCCGCTGCAGATGACCAAACGTCTCGCGACACGCGAGGTCGACATCGACGGGAAACGGGTGCGGGAAGGCGACCAGGTTCTGCTGTGTCTCGGCGCCGCGAACCGCGATCCCGCGGTGTTCGCGCAGCCGGACGAGTTCGACATCACCCGTGACGCCAAGGGGCATCTCGCCTTCGGCCACGGAATGCACGGCTGCCTGGGCGGGCTGCTGGCCCGGCTGCAGGCGGAGGTTACCTTCGAACACCTGTACCGACGCGCTGAACGCCTGGAGTTGCTGACAGAGCAGCTCCAGTGGCAGGAGCACAGTTTCATCGTCCGCGGCCTGACAAGTCTCCCGGTCGCGCCGAGGAGCATCGTCTGAATCGCCGGGACGCCGGGGTGAGCCCGATCGGGATCCGCTCGCGGACAGGGGAAGAAAAATGACGCGGCAGAAAATTTTGCTCCCGGATGTCCTGCGCGGCCGCGCCGCCCTCGAGCCGACCGGCAGAGCGTATGTCTTCCTGGACGAGTACGAGAAGGAAAAAGAAGTCCTGACGTATGGCGAGCTGCATGCGCGAGCGCTCGCCGTGGCCGGCTGGCTGGGCCGGCACTGCGGTGCCGGCGACCGGGCACTGCTGGTTTTCCCACCGGGCCTGGATTTCATCGTCGCGTATTTCGGATGTCTCTATGCGCAGGTCGTCGCGGTACCCGTCAACCCGCCGCGCAAGCAGCAGGTGCAGGACACGACGCTGCGCATCGTGCGGGACTGTGAGCCTGCCGCGGTACTCACCGTCAACTACATGGTCGAGAACACCCGATCCGCGCTGGAGCCGGTCCACGCGGTCCCGCACTGGCTTCCGGTCGACCGGATCACCGACATGGCGGAGACGGGTTTCGACCCGTCGCCCTGCTCGGCGGGCTCCATCGCCTTCCTGCAGTACACGTCGGGTTCCACATCCGACCCGAAAGGGGTCGTGGTCTCCCACGGTAACCTTGCCGCGAACCAGGAGATGATACGTCGGGCATTCGGCCATGACCGGGACTCGACGTTCGTCGGCTGGGCGCCGCTCTTCCACGACCAGGGGCTGATCGGGAACGTCCTGCAGCCCCTCTGGATCGGGGCGACCAGCATCCTCATGTCGCCGATGGCGTTCATCCGCTGGCCGCTGCTGTGGCTGTCGGCTGTTTCCCGGTACCGTGCCCACACCAGCGGCGGGCCGAACTTCGCGTTCGACGCCTGCGTCACGCGGGCCGCCAGAGGGGACATTCCAGAGCTTGACCTGAGCTGCTGGAAGGTCGCGTTCAACGGCGCCGAGCCCATCCGGCCCGAAACGCTGCGCCGGTTCGCCGAGGCCTTCGCGCCCTTCGGTTTCAGTGAGCGGGCGCTCTACCCGTGCTACGGGCTGGCCGAGGCGACTCTGCTGGTGACCGGCAGCCAGAAGGGCCGCGGCCCGCGCACCATCGAGGCGGACGTCGACGCGCTCGCTGACAGACGCTATGCCGAGGCCGCCGACGGCCGCGGCCGGAGCCTCGCGGGCTCCGGGCTTCTTCTTCCGGAGGAAACGCTCCGGATCGTGGACCCTGAAACGAAATGCCCGTGCCCGGCGAACCAGGTGGGAGAGATCTGGGTCGCCGGGGAGCACGTGGCACAGGGCTACTGGCGGCGCCCGCAGGCCACCGCCGACACGTTCCGGGCCGAATGTGACGGCGAGCCCGGCCGTACCTACCTGCGCACCGGCGATCTCGGCCTGGTGGTCGACGGCGAACTGTACGTGGTGGGCAGGCTGAAGGACCTTGTGATCATTCGGGGGCGGAACTACTATCCGCAGGACATCGAACACACCGTCCAGTCGTCACACGCCGCGCTGAGATCCGGCGGGTGTGCCGCGTTCTCGGTTCCCGGCCCCGACGGGGAGAAACTCGTCGTCGTGCAGGAAATCAGGGGCGACCAACGGCGGAAGGCGGACGCGCGGGACGTCGCCGCGTCGATCCGGGCGGCGGTGGTACGGGAGCACGACCTTTCCCTGGGCGATCTGGTGCTGACCCTGCCGGGCCGGCTGCGGAAGACCAGCAGCGGCAAGATCATGCGGGCTGCCGCCAGAAAGCGCTATCTGGAGAACGGTTTCGAGGCCTGGGCACCGGCGGCACCATCAGCACCGTCGGCACCGTCGGCCGCCTGAAGGATTCGCCCGAAGGACGCACCTGAAGAACTCTCCCGAAGAACTCGTCGACCAGCGGGGAGAACCCTGGACATGGCAGTGCTGGAAACGCCGAACCCCGCCTTCGAACGGTTCGTGCGGGATACCGTCCTGAACATGCCGGCCGCGCGGCACCTGGGTTTCACCTTCGGCCGGATAGCGCCGGGGGACGTCGAGATCATTCAGCCGTACCGGGAGGAGCTCACGCAGCACGACGGCTTCGTCCAGGGCGGTGTGCTCGGCGCGCTGGCGGACTTCGCCGGTGGCTGCGCGGCCGGCACGCTGCTGCCACCCGGATGGGTGAACATGACCATCGACTACACCGTCAAGATCCTGGCCCCGGCGAAGGGGGAGAAAATCGTCGCGCGTGGCCGGGTCGTCAAGGCGGGCCCTGTCATGACCGTCGCCGCGGCCGAGGTCTATTCGGCCGACAGGGCCGACGAGACACTCTGCGCCACCGCTTTCGTGACCATGCGCAATATCAGGGCGGCCAGATCATGACGACACGAGGAAGCTCCGAGGAAGCGTTCGTCTTCAACCCGTTCGCCGGCGGTTTCAGCGACGATCCCTATCCCCACTACGCGGAACTGCGTGACACCGCGCCCGCCCACGAGCATCCGCTCGGCTTCTGGATCCTGTCCAGGTACGAGGACGTGTCGAAACTGCAGAGATCCGGGCACTCCGTCGACGAGCGGCACCTGACACGCCTGCCGCGGTGGAAGAGCGACTCCCGCACGCTCGGCAAGGAGAACCGGCTGATGTGCGGGCTGGCCATCCTCGACCAGGACCCGCCGAACCACACGAGGCTTCGCCGCCTTGTCTCCAAGGCCTTCACCCGACGTGCCGTCGACGCGCTGGAACCGCGGATCGCGGCGCTTGTCGACCAGGCGTTGGACCGGGTCGCGGATGCGGGCCGCGCGGACCTCGTCGCCGAACTCACCTTCCCGCTCCCCTTCAGCGTGATCTCGGAGATGCTGGGCATCCCGGTGGTGGAGCACACCCGTATCCGTGAGCTCACCGGAACGCTGGTGCGCGCGCTCGAGCCGCTCGCCGACCCGGCCCTGCAGGCCGAGATCCGGTCGGCCAACCGCGAGCTGACGGGAATCGTCGGCGACATGACCGACTGGAAACGGGACAATCCCGGCGACGACCTGATCAGCGCGCTTATCGCCGCCGAGCACGACGGCGACGTGCTCAGCGGGGACGAACTGGTCGCCCAGGTCATGTTCCTCTACATCGCGGGCCACGAAAGCACGATGAACCTGCTCGCGGGCGGGATTCTCGCGCTCCTGCGCCATCCCGACCAGCTGCGGCTGCTGCGGGAGGAGCCCGGGCTCGCCGCCAACGCCGTGGAGGAGATCCTCCGCTACGACACCCCGGTACACCTGATGCGGCGGATAACCGTCGAGCCCCTCGCCGTACACGGCGAGGAGATCCCGGCCGGCGCGTGGGTGGTGGCCGCCCTGGCCGCGGCCAACCGGGATCCGCGGTTCTGGGGGGCGGACGCCGACAAGCTCCGGCTGGACCGGCCGAACGCGCACCAGAACGTCTCGTTCGGCGCCGGTATACACCACTGTCTCGGCGCGGCACTGGCCCGGCTGGAAGCCCGGGTCACCTTCACCCGGTTCGTCCGGCGCTTCCCCTCGGCCACGGTCGAGGAGGTCCGCTGGAACGGCCGGATCAACGTACGCGGTCCGGCGGAACTGTCGATAGTTGTACGGTAGGTGAATTCCGCCTGATACGGGCGGTGGGTGGCCCGGTCAGGCCCGGTCAGGCCCGGTCAGGCCCGGTCGGCCGTGGCAAGGAACTTCTCCAGCAGGCTGGTGATCGCCGCGGGCTGTTCCAGGGTGCTGCTGTGCCCGCAGCTCGCGACGATCCGCAGCTGGGCCCCTGGAATGCGGGCGGTGATGCGCTCCGATTTCTCCACCGGGGCGGCCCTGTCGTCGGCACCGACGACGACAAGTGTGGGCACCGTGATACCGGTGATCTCCCGCTCCACCGACGCGCGGCTGACCACCCCGAGCACCGCCTTGCGTATGGCGGCGCGCTTGTTGCCGCTGAGCCGGCCGGCCCACTCGTCGATCGTGGCCGCGCTGGCCGCGTCGGCGAGGAAGGCGGGGCCGAACATGTGCGGGCTGACCTTTCCCAGAATCGGTCTGATACCGAACAGACGCAGCAGCAACGCCAGCAGCTTGTACTCGCGGGCTTTGCTCCGCTCCTCGGCCCCGGCGCTGGTGTCCAGCAGTGTCAGCGAACGCAACAGCTCACCATGGCGGGCCGCGATGCGCTGCCCGACAAAACCACCCATGGACAGCCCCACCCAGTGCACCGGCGCGACCCCGAGCTCCCGGATCAGCGCGACCGCGTCACCGGTGAGGGTGTCCATGTCATAGCCGCCGGCGGCGGCCGGGGTATCGCCCTGCCCACGCCAGTCGACCGCCACACAGCGATAGCGCTCACGCAGGGCCGCGATCTGTGCGCGAAACATCCAGCCACCGAACAACAGGCCGTGCCCGAACACAATGGTCGGCGCGTCCGGCAGCCCCGCCGGCACCCCGGTATCACTGTAGGAAATCGTCACACCACTGACATCGATAGTAGGCACGCTGCCCTCGTCCCCGCCGGCGACCAACAACCGGACGTCAGCGTAATAGACATGCCTGCCACACAATGAGACCACACGATGACCAACAGGCTAATTCAGCTCTTCACACCGGTACGGGAGAGCCGCGCAACACGACCGCGGCAGCGATGTGCGGGTCGAGCGACGGCATAGACATCCTGGTCTTTGCCGTGCAGGGACTCGGTGCGATATGACAGGTCGTGCCGATCTTTTCGTCTACCCGGATCGACGAAATGTTGTCGCCGTCGATGCCAGAGAGCACCTGATCGACGGCCGGGGGCCCGCAGGCGAACCGGAGCGAGATGTGCGCGGTTCCCGTCGCGAGCCCGCGGCACCAGTGGGGCTGGGCGATGAACCAGGTCACCTCGACACCGGTCCTGGCTTTCTGAACCGACGGCTCCCGACACGCCCAGATGGCGGAAGAGTACCTTCATATTTACGGTGAGTCACGATTTTCAGGAACAAGTCGGGTGCCATCCGGTGCCGAACAGTTCGTTCAGGGGGCGGGAGCACCACCGCCAGCGGGCCGAGCAGTGCGCCTGTCTGTGACAATGCCTGTCTCGAGCAATCCGGGAGGGGCCCGGCGCCGAAGCACTGGTGACAGTGTCACAGTTGGAGGTGTCCATGCGCGTCGCGGCATACGGCGACCAGCCCCCGGCGCCGTCTCCCGGTGTCCTGGAGTCGTTGCTCGGCCGCGTCGCACGTGGCGATCAACAGGCGTTCGAGAGTCTCTACGCCGCGGTGGCCGGGCCGGTCATGGGCCTGGTGCGCACGCTGGTACGGGATCCGGCCCAGTCGGAGGAGGTCACCCAGGAGGTGCTCATCGAGGTGTGGCGCTGCGCGGCCCGCTTCGATGCCCGGCAGGGCAGCGCCATGGCGTGGATCATGACGTTGGCGCACCGCCGCGCGGTGGACCGGGTGCGCTCGGCGCAGGCGGCGGCGGACCGCGAGCACCGGGCCGGGGCGCGTGGTCGCGGCCCGGCGTTCGACGAGGTCAGCGAGCAGGTCGAGCACCGTCTGGAGCGCGCCCAGGTGCGACGCTGCCTGGAACGGCTGACCGATCTGCAGCGGGAGTCGGTGATACTCGCCTACTACCGCGGCTACACCTACCGGGAGACCGCCGACCTGCTGGGCGCGCCGCTGGGGACGGTCAAGACCCGGCTGCGCGACGGGCTGATCCGGCTCCGTGACTGCCTGGGGGTGTCCGTATGACCACCGCCGACCTGCACACGTTGACCGGCGCCTACGCCCTGGGTGCGCTGCCGGCGGAGGAAGCGGAACAGTTCGCCCACCACCTGGCGGCGTGTCAGGCGTGCGCCCAGGAGGTGCGGGAACTGCGGGAGACCGCGGCCCGGCTCGCGCTGGCGGTGGCGGAGGCCCCCCCAGCCGCCCTGCGTTCCCGGGTGATGGCGGCGGTGGCCGAGACCAGGCAGCTTCCGCCGACCGGGCGCGGAACCCCGGTGGCGCTGCCGGCCCGCCGGCTGCGGTGGCGGCGGCTGCCGCACCTGGTGGCCGCCGCATGCCTGCTGCTGGCTGTGATCAGCGGAGGTCTGGCCGTCGACGCCCGGCACGAGGCCGACCGGCAGCGTGCCCACACCGCCCAGGTCGAGCAACAGGCGGTGGCGCTGAGCGCGCTGATGACAGCGCCGGACGCCACGATCCGTGCCACCGTCCTGCGGGGCGGGGGCGGTGGCACCGTCGTGGTCTCCCCGCGGTTCGGCCAGGCCGCGTTCGTCTACCACGATCTGCCGGCGCTTGCCGACGGGCGGGTCTACCAGCTGTGGTACAGCCGGAACGGGACGATGGTGCCCGCGGGGCTCGTGAAGACCGGCCGTTCCTCGGGCGCGCTGCTCCTGACCGGTCAGACGCAGGGGGCGGACGGGGTCGGCGTGACGGCGGAGCCCCGGGGCGGCTCCCCCAGCCCCACCAGCGCGCCGCTGGCCCTGCTTTCGCTCTGACTTCTCTTTGACCCCGGGCTTCTTCCACGCTCACCCGTAACAGCCGGACCGCGTGTTCGGCCGCCGGCCGCCGGCCGCCGGCCGCCGCGTTGCCCGTCCGATGGCCCGCGGTGACGTGCTGTCAGGAGACAGCCGCTGGTCACCGGCCGCCACGGGCGGCGCGGAAAAGACGCGGAAAGAAAAACGGAAAAGCGGCCGAGCCCGACCAAGCCACGGCGGCGATCGCACCGAATGACAGTTGTGGTCGACGAGACGATGGCGGTGGAGAGCGGCGCGGACGGCCTTCCGCGACCAGCGCGACTGGTGCGGCTGGTCCTTGCCGGGCTCGGTGGGCTGATCGCCGGATTCGCCGCCCTTGCGGGGGCGGAACTGGCCGCTGCCGCGGTCAGGCCGCAGGCTGGCCCGGTCATCGCCGTCGGTGGGGCGGCGATCGACCTGGCTCCGCCGGCACTGAAGGACTTCGCCGTCCGGCACTTCGGCACCAACGACAAACTGGTGCTGCAACTGGGCATCCTGGCGGTTCTCGCGCTGTTCGCGATCGCGATCGGCCTGACAGCCCTGCGGTACCGGACGGCCGGTGTGCTCGGCATCCTGCTGTTCGGCGTGGTCGGAGCCGTCGCCGCCGCATCCCGCCCGGATGCGGAAACGCTCGATCCGCTGCCGTCCGTGGCCGGTGCGCTCATCGCAGCCGTGGTTCTGAGCATGCTCATCCGTCGGCTGACCACCCCTCCGGCGGGCCTCCCGGACTCCGGAAACGCCGTTGCCCACGATGATCATTCGGTATCCGCGCGACCAGATCCCACGCAACCGGAGCCCACACCGCCCGTACCAGCGGTCACGCCAGCGCCCACAGCCACCCCGGCGCGGCCCGTGCCCACAGCCACCCCGGCGCGGCCCGCGCCCACGGCCACGCCGGCGCGGCCCGCGCCCACGGCCGCGCCGGCGCGGCCTGTGCCCACAGCCACGCCGGCGCGGCCAGCAGCCGCGTTCGACCGGCGGGGATTCGTCCTCGCGGCGACCGCGGCGGCCGCGGCGTCCGCCGGGGCGGGAGCGCTGGGACTGTCGTTGAACGCATCGAGCGGCACCCGAGCTGTGGCGTCACGCACCGCCGTCCGCCTGCCGCGGCCCCACGCACCGGCTGCCGCGGTTCCCTCCGGCGCCGACCTGCGGCTGCCGGGGCTGGGGCCGTTCCTGACGCCGAACGCCTCGTTCTACCGGGTCGACACCGCCCTGGTCGTCCCGCGTGTCGACGCCAGCACCTGGCGGCTGCGCCTGCACGGCAGGGGCGTGCGCAACGAGATGCGCCTGAGTTTCCAGGACCTGCTGGAACGCGAGCTGATCGAACGCGACATCACCCTGACCTGCGTGTCCAACGAGGTCGGCGGACCGTACGTGGGCAACGCCCGCTGGATCGGCGTGCGCCTCGCCGACCTGCTGCGGGAGACCGGCGTGCGCCCGCCGTCGCACGGTGGCCCCGCCGACCAGCTGGTGTCCCGCTCGGTGGACGGCATGACCATCGGTACTCCGGTGGAAGCCGTGCTGGACGGCCGCGACGCGATGCTCGCCCTCGGCATGAACGGCGAACCGCTCCCGTTCGCCCACGGCTTCCCCGTCCGCATGGTCGTACCCGGGCTGTACGGCTACGTCTCCGCCTGCAAGTGGGTCACCGACCTCGAACTGACCACGTTCGACGCGTACGACGCCTACTGGGTCAGACGTTCCTGGTCCAGCCAGGCACCGATCAAGACCGAGTCGCGTATCGACACCCCGAAGCCCTTCGCCTCCCTCACGGCGGGCACGGTCCCGGTGGCGGGCGTGGCCTGGGCCCAGCACAAGGGGATCGACCGGGTCGAGGTCCGGGTCGACGGCGGCGCGTGGCACGCCGCGACACTCGCCGCGCAGGACACCGCCGACACCTGGCGGCAGTGGCTGTGGGAATGGCCCGCCACCCCCGGCAGCCACGCCCTCGAGGTCCGCGCCACCGACCGGACCGGCTACACCCAGACCGACCGGCGCGCCGGCACCATACCCGACGGCGCGACCGGCTGGCATTCGGTGGTGGTCAGCGTGACCTAGCCCTCGCCGCTGCCCCGCTGCCGCCCCGTATCGGGCGGACCGCCGTGGCCGGTGTCCGCACCGCACGGGGCACCGGCCCACCTCTCAGCCGACCAAGGGCTCGTCATCCAGTCAGGGACCGTCCGCGTCAAGGACTGGTCCACGGGCCCAATCCTGACACCGGAGTCACGATGACCGCTTTCACCCGCATCACCCGCTGTGTTACCGCCGCTGCCGCCGTCGTCATCCTGCCGCTGGCACTGACCGCCTGCGGTGGTGACGACACGCCCACCGACTCCGCGGCCAGCGCGCCCGCGTCCTCCGCGGCCGCGCTGCCGACGGCCCCCGGCGAGTCGGTCATGGCCCAGCCGTTCGGCGCCGCCTGCTCCGCCGTGCCCACGAGCGGCGCGGGCAGCTTCAGCGGCATGGCCAGCGACCCGGTCGCCACCGCCGCCTCCCACAATCCGGTGTTGTCCACCCTGGTGACCGCGGTGGAGAAGGCCGGCCTGGTCGACACCCTCAACAACGCGCAGGGCATCACCGTCTTCGCGCCCACCAACGACGCCTTCGCCAAGATCCCAACAGCCCAGCTCAACGCGATCCTCAACGACAAGGCCATGCTCACCAAGATTCTCACCTACCACGTCGTCGGGCAGAAGGCCGCTCCCGCCGACCTCGTCAACGGCTCCTTCGCCACCCTGGAGAAGGGCAGGCTGACCACGTCCGGCTCCGGCGAGTCGTTCAAGGTCAACGACACCGCGAACGTGGTGTGCGGCAACGTCCAGACCGCCAACGCCACCGTCTACATCATCGACAGCGTCCTGACACCCACATCCTGACCGGCCGTAGGTACCCGGCCCGTAGGTGCCCGCCCGTGGGTGCCCGGCCCGCGGGCCCGCGTACGCGCCGGCGTGATCCGGCCGACGCCGCGCAGGCATCGATCGCAGGACCGGCTACCGCCGCTCGACGGCGCCTCGGTGTCCGACCGCCCTCACGGGGGCTCCGGCCGGCCTTCCGGGACATGGAAGGGGGATCGTCCGGAACCGGATAGCCGGGCCGCGTCTTTATGATCGTGACGTTTCCCAGTAACGGCCCGGGAGGTAATCCCACCTCCCGGGCCGTTACTGCCCACCTCCCGGGCCGTTACTGGGATCGCCGGAAAGCGCGGGAACGCCCGCCACGCCGACACATGCTCCGCCGCCATCCGGCCCACCGCGGCCCGACCCGTTCCCGCCATCGTCCGCTGCCGGACAGTGCCCGGGCAGTGGCCGGACAGTGGCCGACAGCGGTTTGCGGTGAAATCCTGTCGGTGTGACCGGTGACGGGGGCGATGACGGGTCCGAGTGGGATTTCTTCGTTTCGTACACGCGGGCCGACGAGGACTGGGCGAAGTGGGTGGCCTCGCGTCTGGAGGACGCCGGGCACCGGGTGATGTTGCGGGCGTGGGACGTGGTCCCGGGAATGCACTTGCCGGAGCGGATGCTGGCGGCTATGGCGCGGTCGAAACGTACAGTGGCGATGCTGTCACCGAAATATGTTGCCTCGAAGATGTGTACGGCACAGTGGCAGGCAGCATGGAGGTCGGATCCACTGGGGCGGAACCGACGCCTGCTGCCGCTGCGGGTAGTCGACTTCACCCCACCGGAGCCCTTCAGTAAGATCGTCTGTACGGACCTGTTCGAGATCGACGAGGCGACGGCGACGGCCCGGCTGGCGGCAACGGTCGACGCGGCACTGACCGGTAGTGCGCGCCCGTCGGTGACACCACCGTTCCCAGGTCCGACAGCCGAGGAGGACAGCGGCCCGCGTTTTCCGGGGCCGCGGGTGCTGTCACTGGCATGGCCGCGGAATCCGCACTTCACCGGACGGGAGGAGGAACTGTCGCAGTTGCGCGCCCGCCTGCTCGATCAGCGGGTGACGACGGTGCGGCCACAGGCGGTGCGGCCACAGGCGGTGCGGCCACAGGCGGTGCGGCCACAGGCGGTGCACGGCCTGGGCGGGGTCGGGAAGACCCAGCTGGCGGTGGAATACGCCTACCGGCACTTCCATGCCTACGACGTGGTGTGGTGGGTGCCGGCGGAGAAACGGGAACTGGTCGTCGACGCGCTGGCCGCGCTGGCGCAGCGGCTGAAGGTGGGGGTGGCCGGGCAGGCGGAGGAATCCGCACGGGCGGCGCTGGAACTGCTGCGCCACAGCTCCCGTTACCAGAACTGGCTGTTGATCCTGGACAACGCCGCCGAGCCGGCCGATCCGTTCGGTGTGCTGAAAGCGGCGGAGTTCAGCCACGGCCATGTTCTGATCACGTCACGGGACAGCCAGTGGTCCCGGCTGGCCAGCACCGTGGAGGTCGACGTGCTGCCCCGGCCGGAAGCGGTCGGGCTGCTACGCTCCCGCGTCCCCACGATCAGCGAGGTGGACGCGGCACGGATCGCCGCCGTGGTCGGGGACCTGCCACTGGCGCTGGAACAGGCCGGGGCGTGGCTGGCGGAAACCGGGATGGCACCCGCGAAGTATGCCGATCTTCTTGTCGACCAGCTACGGACGCACACGGCCAGGAAAGGGCCGGACGGGTCGCCGGACGGGGCCAGCGGACCCCGGCGGGTGCTCCTGACCAAGGGTGCGCCGGACGGTGTGCAGCCAGTCGCGGCAACGTGGACGGTCGCACTGCACCGTGTGGACGACCCGGCGGTGGTGATGCTGGCCCGGCTGTGGGCGCACTTCGGCCCGGAACCGATCCCGGCTGATCTCGTCCGTCCCGAGACCGCCGAGTTGTTGCCCGATCCGTTACGGGAGGTAGCGGCCGATCAGGTACGGCTGCCGGAGACCGCCGGCCGGCTGGCGCGGCTGGCGGTCGTCCGGCATGTCGACGGCACGGTGGTCATGCACCGGCTGATGCAGGCCGTGCTCCGCGACGACACACCCGCCGCGCTGCGGCCCCGGTTGCGTACGGCCGTGCACCGGCTGCTGGCCGCCGGGCATCCGCCGCACCGGAACCGTCCTGACAGCTGGCCCCGCTACGCCCGCATCCACCCCCATGCCGTCGCGACCGGCCTCGTGGAGGACGATCACCCGGACAGCCGCAGTATGATCATTCGCCTGGTCCGCTACCTGCGGGCACGCGGCGACTACCCGGGCAGCCACAGCCTGGGACTCGACGCTCACACCCGCTGGTCGTCCACTCTCGGCGATGATCATCTGCACACGATCGCGGCCCTGGGCAGTCTCGCGCGCACAGTACGAGCGCAGGGTAACTACGCCGAGGCCCTAATCATGTTCAACGACGTGCTCATCCGACGCCGCCGCATCCTCGGCAAGGACGATCAGGACACGATCACCGCCGCACGCAACATCGCGTTCACAGTACGGATGCAGGGCCACTACGACGAAGCCCGGACCAGGTTCGAGAACGTACTCACCCAGTCGCGCCACATCCTCGGCAAGGACCATCCGCACACGATCACCGCCATACACGAACTAGCGTTCACGGTACGGGTACAGGGCGACTACGCCGAAGCCCGGAGCATGTTCGAGG
>NZ_CEVIVC010000104.1:0-883 GCF_982290645.1 Protofrankia sp. CiP1_Cm_nod4 | reverse complement strand
ACATCCTACGAATCCAGGGCAACCACTGAAGAGCCCGCGCCACACGTCGACGACATACTCACCCGATCACAGAAAATCCTCGACGAGAACCACCCGGACACAATCAACATCCGCCAGAAGCCCCAGTTGTAGGTGGAAACCGGCACGGTAGCGACGGTTTCCACCTACAGCAGCGGAAGCCGTAGGTGGAAACCGTCATGGTGGCAGCGGTTTCCACCTACGAGTGTGATGCGGGGCCGCAACCGCCGGCCCATCCGGCAGATGACCAAAGTGGACGATCGAAAATGTCCGTTCCAATGCCGGAGAGCTCGACGGCCACGTCTCGTCGACCCGGCGGCTGCCCGACAATGATCGGCATCATGATGCGCAGATGTGATGATGATGTGCGTACCACCATCGACATCCAAGATGATCTTCACAGGCAGGCCATGTCGATCGCCAGGGACACCTCACGGACACTGAGCGAGACGGTCGCCGATCTCATACGTCGCGGTCTGGGACACGGTGAGACGACGGAGATATCCCGCAGTGAACGAACCGGCCTCCCCCTGGTCCGCCTCGGCAGGATCATCACGACCGAGGACGTCCGCGCCCTGGACGACGATCAGTGACCACTCTTCTGGACGCCAACGTCCTGATCGCGCTCATTGTCAGCGACCACGTCCATCATGACGCCGCCGAAACATGGCTTGCCGACACCGCCGCTAGCTTTGCGACCTGCCCGATCACCGAGGTGGACCGGGGCAACGACCGAGTCCGCCTGATCAGTCCCGACGGCCAGTGCGGGCGGGGCGGGAGTGTCGCGCCGGCGGCAGCCGTCATGCGCCACCGCTGACGCGCCGGACGGGGATTCAGGGGGTGCTCCCGGGCGGCGCGGGACGAG
>NZ_CEVIVC010000103.1:0-16933 GCF_982290645.1 Protofrankia sp. CiP1_Cm_nod4 | reverse complement strand
GGGTGGCGGGGACGCCCCGGCGGCCGGCTGGGTCGTGGCGAGCGAGACCGCCGCCCTCGACATCGTCGGCGCCGAGTTCGTCCGCGAGATCGAGCCCGGCGAGCTGGTCGTCATCGACGCCGCCGGGCCGCGCTCGCACAGGTACGCGCCCGCGACGCCGCACGGCTGCCTGTTCGAGTACGTCTACCTGGCCCGCCCGGACACGACGATCGCGGGCCGGTCCGTGCACGCGACCCGGGTCGAGGTCGGCCGCGCCCTCGCCCGTGAGGCTCCGGCGGACGCCGATCTCGTCATCGGGGTACCGCAGTCCGGCGTGCCGGCGGCGGTCGGCTTCGCCGAGGCCAGCCGGATCCCCTACGGCGAGGGCCTGGTGAAGAACTCCTATGTGGGACGCACCTTCATCCAGCCGTCGCAGACCATCCGCCAGCGCGGCATCCGTCTGAAGCTCAACCCGCTGCGCGATGTGATCGACGGCCGTCGGCTCGTCGTCGTCGACGACTCGATCGTGCGTGGCAACACCCAGCGGGCCCTGGTACGGATGCTGCGGGAGGCCGGCGCCGCCGAGGTGCACGTGCGGATCTCCTCGCCCCCGGTGCGCTGGCCGTGCTTCTACGGCATCGACTTCGCCACCCGGGCGGAGCTGATCGCGAGCAGTTCCTGCGTCGAGGAGATCCGTGAGTCGCTCGGTGCCGACTCGCTCGCCTACGTCTCGCTGGACGGCCTGGTCGCGGCCTCCCGGCAGCCGGCCGAGACGCTCTGCCGGGCCTGTTTCGACGGGGTGTACCCGGTGCCGCTCCCGCACACCGGCCATCTCGGCAAGTACCTGCTGGAGGACGTCGTGAGCGAGATCACGGCCGGGATGAACGGCGCCGACCCCTCCCCGGACGTGGACTCCGTGGTGCGGCCGGGTTGAGCGTGCCACCGCCCGTTCCGCCCGGCCCGCGGGCCGCGAGGCCTGAGGCGTCTTCCTCGCCACTGGCCCCGCCACCGGTTCCGACAGGGGTCTCGTCGCCGGCGGTGTCCTATCGGGACGCCGGCGTCGACATCGACGCCGGTGACCGTGCAGTCACGCTCATGCGTGAGCACGTCGCCCGGGCCACGCGGCCCGAGGTGGTCGGTTCCCTCGGCGGTTTCGCCGGGCTGTTCGCGCTCGACGTCGCCCGCTACCGGCGTCCGCTGCTCGCCTCGTCGACCGACGGCGTAGGCACGAAGATCGCCATTGCGCGGGCGGTCGGACGACACGACACCGTCGGTGTCGACCTGGTCGCGATGGTCGTGGACGACCTGGTGGTCTGCGGCGCCGAACCGCTGTTCCTGCTGGACTACATCGCCTGCGGGACGGTCGTCCCGGAGCGGATCGCGGCGGTCGTCGCCGGGATCGCGCGGGGCTGCCAGCAGGCCGGCGCCGCGCTGGTCGGCGGTGAGACCGCGGAGCATCCCGGCCTGATGGGCGCCGACGACTACGATCTCGCCGCCACCGGCGTCGGTGTGGTGGAGGCGGACGCGCTGCTGGGGCCGGACCGGGTGCGGCCCGGGGACGCGGTGGTCGCGATGGCCTCGTCCGGCCTGCACTCCAACGGGTACTCCCTGGTGCGCCACGCGCTGCTCGGCCCGCCGGACCCGGACGGCCCCGGCGGGGTGTCCGCGGAAGGCCGGGCCGCCCTGGCCCGCCACGAGGACGACCTGGGCGCCACTCTCGGTGACGCGCTGCTCGTCCCCACCCGGATCTACGCCCGCGACTGTCTCGCCCTGGCCGAGGCGCTGGACGTCCACGCCTTCGCGCATGTCACCGGCGGCGGGCTCGCGGCCAACCTGGCGCGGGTGCTGCCCGCCGGCCTGACCGCCCGGCTGGACCGCGCCACCTGGGCCCCGCCGCCCCTGTTCGCCCTGCTGGCCGGGCGTGGCGGCATACCGCGGGCCGAGATGGAACGCACGTTCAACCTCGGGGTGGGGATGGTCGCCGTGCTCGGCGCGGACGATGCGCCCGCCGCCGTGGACCTGCTCGCCGCCCGCGGGATCCCCGCCTGGATCGTCGGGGAGGTCACCGCCCGCCCCGGCGGGGGCACCGCCGAGGGCGCCGCCGGCTCCGTCAACGGTGCCGCGGAGGAGGGCCGGGCCGAGCTTGTCGGGGAACACCCGCCCGCCGGGTAGCCGGCGCTGGTCGGTGCCTCCCGGGGCTGGTCAGTCCCCGGGGGGTTTGGGGCCGCGGGGCCGCTGGCGGTACAGCGGCAGGATCCGGGCGTTCGTGCCGACCGCCCGGCGGGGCGCGGACTCCGATGCCCGCAGATAGGCGGTGAGCTCCGGCAGCGGCATGGCCGCGCCGGTGTACAGGCCCTGGACGAAGTCGCACCGCAGCGCCGCCAGCGCGGCCATGAGCTCGGCGGTCTCCACCCCCTCCGCGACCACCTGGAGGCTGTGGGTGTGCGCCAGGTGGATCGTGGCGGAGACGATCGCGGCGTCACCCTGCTCGACCAGCAGTTTGCGGACGAAGCTCTGGTCCACCTTGACCTCGTCGAGGATCCGCTCCTGCAGCATGGTCAGAGAGGAGAATCCGGTGCCGAAGTCGTCGACGGCGATCCGGACGCCGATCTCCCGCAGCTTGCCCAGCAGCCGGTGGGCCGTCCGCTTGTCCGACATCATCGCGGTCTCGGTGATCTCCAGGGTGAGTGCCGCCGCCGGGACGTCGTGCTTGACCAGCAGCTTCGCCACGTCCCCGGGAAGTTCGGTGTTCAGGAGGTTGCGGGCGGAGAGGTTGACCGACACCGTGATGTCGAACCCGCTGGCCCGCCAGCCGGCGCACGCGACGAGGGCCTGCTCGAGGATCGCCTTGGTGAAGTCCTGCACCAGCCCGGACTGTTCGATCGCGGGGACGAACATCTCGGGGGTGAGCATCCCGCGCCGTGGATGCTTCCAGCGCACCAGTGCCTCGACGCCGCTGATCCGCCCGGTCCGCAGCTCCACCTGGGGCTGGTAGTTCAGTACCAGCTCGTTCCCGCTGATCGCGGAGCGCAGCTCGGCGACCAGGGCGAGCCGTTCCAGGGACGGGTCGTGGCTGCCGGCGTCGAAACGCCGCCACCGGGGATGGGAGTGTTTCGCCTGGTACATGGCGATGTCGGCGTGTTTTAGCAGCTCCTCGATGGTGCCGCCGTCCTGCGGGTGGCAGGCGACCCCGAGGGACGCCTCCACCGCCAGCGGGATGCCGTCCAGGACGATGTCCCGGCACAGCACGTCGGCGAGTTCGGCGGCGGCCGCCTCGGCCTGGGCGGGGTCGTCGATACCGGTGACGAGGACGGCGAACTCGTCCCCGCCCAGGCGGGTGACGACGTCGTCCGCCCGGACGCCGCGCCGCAGCCGTTCGGCGACCGCCTGTAGCACCCGGTCGCCGGCGCTGTGCCCGAGGGTGTCGTTGATGATTTTGAAGCGGTCCAGGTCGATCATCACGAGGGCGACGGACCGCCCGCTCTCGGCCTGCCGCCGCAGCTCGGCCGCTGCCCTGGCCATCAGCAGCCGGCGGTTGCCCAGGCCGGTCAGCCAGTCGTGCCCGGCGTCGTGGGCCTGCTCCTCGGCCACCTGGCGGGCGTGGGCCTCCAGCCGGGCATGCGCGAGGGCGCGGGAGACTGCCTGGGTGAAGGCCGCCAGGACCTGCTCCTCGTGGCGACGCCAGGCCGTCGGCCGGCGGAAGCTCAGGGTGAGTAAGCCGATCCGTTCCTCGCCCGCGAGCAGGGGGGCGCTGATCTCCCGGAGCCGGGGTGGCAGCCACCGGCGGCGCCCGGGCGGAACCGGCCATCGCTCCTCCTGCCGGTGGGCGTCCCGCCCGGAAGGAGAGTCTTGCTGGTGGGCGTCTTCCGGCGGCGCACCTGGCGGTGGATGCCGCCCGGCCGTTGCCGGCGCGTGCTGGCCGGCCGCTGCCGACGCGGTGCCGGTGAGCGTGGGGCCGGTGAGCGTGGCGCTGGCGGGTGCGGCGTCAGTGGGTGTGGTGTCGGTGGACGCGCTGTCGGCGGGCCTGCTGTCGGTCGGTGCGGTGCCGGCGGGCGCGGCGGGCCAGGTGGTCAGCACCGTGCTGTCCGCGCGGAAGAGGATCTCGGCCCTGCGTTGTGCGATCATGATGACGGTTGGCTCGTCGGCGTCGGCGAGCTCCCGGGTAGCGGCGTTGACCTCGTCCCAGTGGCCGCGTTCCTCCAGGGAGCGCAGCCTGCGGTAGTGGCCGATGCCGGGACCGGCCGCGGCGAACGGAAGCGCCAGCGCGACGGCCGGGCTCCAGCTCACGGCCGCGACCAGCAGCAGGCCCAGTGCGGTGTTCGCGATGATCGACTGCATTCGCAGGAGGGCGAAGCTGTCGTGCGGCATGCGGCGGGCCGGCCATCTCGACCACGTTGTGACGCGCGTTGCGATACACGCGGTGAGAAGCGTGCTGAGAAGCCAGGTGAGGATGCCGCAGGCCATGGCGGCGACGGCCACGGCGACGAACGCACGGGTGCTCGGCAGCGCCGCCGGCAGGCCACGGCCACCCATGACCGCGGCCGCGGCCAGGACAGCCATCCCGGTACTCGTGGTGACGACAGCGGTGCGTACCAGCGCTGGGAACCGCCGGTGCCCGGCGGCCAGCTGCGCTCCCAGCGTTGTCGGCAGGCTGAGCAGGACGACCCACGGGCCCGGGACCAGCGCGAGGGCGATGATCAGCGAAGATTCCCTGAGGTTGACGCCATCCAGATTCCGGCCGATCCGGCGAATGACCACCGGTAGCTGGCCAAGCACGCACGCCAGCAGAGCCAGGGCGAGCGCGCCCCAGGCGGGCCGGTCACCCCGGGCGGCGAACAGTGCCGCGACGGCGACGGCGACAGCCACGGCGGACGTGCACGCGAGCACGCCGTACAGAATCTGGGGCGAACGAAGGGAACGTGACCGTTCATCACCCTGGGTAGCATGATCTGAGGAGGCGGACGGCGGCTTCGTGGACATGTAGCCGGCCTCCGTCTCGACCTTGCGGGCAACGCGCCGATGCCTGCCAGCAGCCTTCTCGTAGGCTCACGTTCAGGCCGAGACCCGCTCGGATGGAACGGCCGTCATTGCCGCCAGCTGGTGCGGTCCGATGGCGATGCGACCCCGCCAGTTTGCCACGTGTATCGGTCGAGTCCGTGCTGACCGGGATGCTCAGCTCGAATGTTGCCCATAGTGGCATAGATCATATAGCGGTCCGTTACAATATGTCTCATATAAATAACTAAATGTGACAAAATTTGGATGATTCGCACGCTGCGGCTCCCCATCGCCATGCCCGTCTGTCGGGCCCGCGACGGAGGTATGGCGGCGGCGTACGGACGCGGTACCCGGGCCTGTGATGCTCGCCCGTCGACCCGCGGACCGTCCGGCGGACGCCCGCGGCTTCACGTGCTACCCGATGGCCACGTGGGCCGGTGAACCCGCCGGAACCCGCGGAGCGACCACGCACCAGCCCTGTGAGACCCGTCCGCGCGCCCCCGGACGGAGCCGCCTGCGCCCCGGAGGTGCGCCGGCTGGTGGGCCTGCGGGCCGTGTGAGCTCCCGTGACCGGACGTTCACGGGACGCCGACGGCTCGCACCGCCCCGGGACGGCTGCCTCCGGTGGAGCGCCGGCCGCGCGATGGCCGCCCCGGAAGAGCTCGAAGCGTCCAGAACGGGTGCGCGTCCCACACGTGGAACGGGCGTGGGACGCGCACCCCTGGCGCACCTTGCGGTGGTGAGGAGCACTGCCCGACGGTGGTACCCGGTGACGCGGGACCCACGGGCCTGCGCACCATGCGCGTACCGCTACCGTCGGCCGGTGTCCTCATCCTCATCGACGTAGTCGTACTCGTAGGAATCATCCGAGTACGGATCGTCCGCAGTGTCGTCTCGCGTACTGCTCGCGCCCAGATCGGCCTTCAGCCGATCCAGGTCCATATTCGGCGAGTTGTACTTGAGCTCGCGGGCGACTTTCGTCTGCTTGGCCTTCGCTCGGCCGCGCCCCATGGCTCGACCCCCTCGAACATGACGACGGGGACCCGCCCCGGTGCTCTCATTGTCTCGTGCCTCCCGAGACTACAGGGATCGCGGGCCGCCCGGCATGCCAACCCCACAGTTGTCCGGTTGGGAGGCGATCGCAGCGGCATATACGTGACATGAATCACAGATCGAAATCTGGCGACCGGCCGCTTCGGCTACTCCTGAACGCCGGGGCCGCTCCGAACATCAGGGAACGAGAATCTGGCGTAGCCGTCCGACCTCGCTGATGCGGCGCTCCGCCAGCTGGGTGGCGGCGACGGTGGAGGTGACCCCGGTCCGCTCGGCGAGGGCCAGCACCTCCAGGGTCGAGGCGAAGATGCCGCTCGCCTTCGCCCGCGCCCGCTCCGGGGAGTAGCCCTCGATCTCGTCGGCGACCTGGATGAGCCCCCCGGCGTTGACCACGAAGTCCGGCGCGTAGAGCACACCCGTCCCGGCCAGCAGCTTGTCCACGTCCGCGTCCGCGAGCTGGTTGTTGGCCGCGCCACACACGACGCGCGCCTGCAGCGCCCCGACGACGTCCGCGGTGAGGGCGCCACCGAGCGCGCAGGGGGAGTACACGTCCGCGTCGGCCCCGATGAGCGCGTCGGGGTCGGCGTGCGTCTCGGCGTCGGGATACTCCGCCCGCAGCCGCCGCAGGGCCGCCTCGCTGACGTCCGCGGCGACCACCCGGGCGCCGTCGGCGAGCAGCTGGCCCACCAGCCGCCGGCCGACCTTGCCGACGCCGCTGACGGCCACCCGCCGGCCCGCCAGCGACGGCACGCCCCACAGGTGCCGGGCGCAGGCGCGCATCCCCTCGAACACGCCGTAGGCGGTCAGGATGCCGGAGTCGCCCGAGCCGCCGTGCGCGGGGGAGCGTCCGGTGACCCACCGGCACTCCCGCGCGATCACGTCCATGTCCTCGACGTACGTGCCGACGTCGCAGGCGGTGATGTAGCGGCCGCCGAGCGACGCCACGAAACGCCCGTACGCGCGCAGCAGCGGCTCGGACTTGTCCCGCCCGGGGTCGCCGAGGATGACCGCCTTGCCGCCGCCGAGGTCCAGGCCGGCGCAGGCGGCCTTGTAGGCCATGGCCCTGGACAGGGCAAGGGCGTCGCTCAGGGCCACGTCCTCGTCGGCGTAGGGGTGGAATCTGGTCCCGCCGAGGGCGGGGCCGAGGGCGGTCGAGTAGATCGCGATGATCGCGCGCAGCCCGCTGGCGGGGTCCATGCAGAAGACCACCTGTTCGTGCTGCGAACCGGCGGTGAAGACGGACGGCACCGGTGAGGCTCCCTTCGCCGGGAACGTGGGGTTCGTCAGGGAAATGACCATCAATGATCATCGGGGTCGACGCCTGGCCGGGCGGAACGTCCCGGACGGGCGCGGCCGGTGTCCGCAACGTATCCGCGGGTGCCTCCATGGGCTGGTGTGGTGGTGATTGTTCGTCGTTGCCGCCGTGTGCCCCCGTCGTCTTCCGGGGGGTGCGTGTCGACGATGGGCCTACGGCGGCTCGCTGATGTTCCCGGCATGCCAGGATCTCTTCTGTGGCGCCTGTCGTGAGTCCGGCCGCCTACCTGCGGGTGTACGAGCCGCTGGCGGCCTTCCCCCCGGCCGAACGGCTCCGTTGGGAGCGGTACGCGGCCGAGGGAGGCGTGCCCAGCCGTCGTGCCGGTGCCCGGCGGGAACGCGCCGTCGCGCTGGCCGCGACCATCCGTCCCTCGCTGGACGTGGCCGACGAGTCCGCCTTCGTGCAGATGGCGGACGGCCTGATGTTCGTCTGCCCCTGGTACACCCAGCTGCGGGTGTGGCAGGCCGCGATGGAGTTCCGCGGCCGGCTGCCCGAGCGGGTGGCCGAGGCGTTCATCCCGCGCCGGCTGGCCGAGCCCGCCGAGACCGAGCTGGACCGCTGGCGCAGCCGCCGGCCCGGTCTCAAGGTCTACGTCCAGACCTGCACCTGGATGGTGCCGCCGCCGTGGTTCGTCCTGTTCGATCCCGCGGAGCGGGTCCTGGTCACGGGTGACACCGTCGACAGGTCGCTGCTCTACCGGACGTCGATGGGCCTCGCCCGGCGCCGGGTCACCCGGGCCCTGGAGGCGCTTGACGTGCTGCGCCGGGTCGCGCCGGACTCGCCGGGCGTCGACGGCGTGGCCGAGCTCGGGGGCTGGCTGGAGGACTTCCACCCGCACAGCCGGATCGAGCTCGACTACGGGGGCGTCGTCGATCTGCTCGACGACGACGCGCTGCGCGGCGACACGTCGGTCGCGGACCTGGGCGAGGCGATCACGGCGTTACGCCGAGGGCGAACAGACGCGGCGGTTACGGCGTATGGGCGTGTCCTGAACCGGTGGAGACCGCTTCAGACCAGGGAGTCCGCAAGCTGATAGTTCATGGGTTCTAACTGAGCGTGATTGCTCGCTTCGGACGTCGTGTGACTAGTCAGCAGATGGTCCTGACGTGCCATGTCCGAAATGCCCCCGAAGGATGCACGATCTGTATGGGACGGAGCGACGCTCTGTGACGGGAGGCCAACGCAATGACGACGAGAACACCGGACGCTGAGCCGCTGCTGACGCCCGCTGAAGTGGCAACGATGTTTCGTGTCGACCCGAAGACGGTGACCAGGTGGGCCAAGGCGGGCAAGCTCACGTCGATCCGCACTCTCGGCGGCCATCGCCGCTACCGGGAGGCGGAGGTCCGGGCTCTCCTCAAGGGGATCCCATCCGTGGGAAGTGAGGTATAGCCCCACGCCAACGCGATCAGACGCATCGGATCCTCCTTCCTGTTTCGGCATGGTCCGCAAGCTTCGGGGTCCAGGCGGTTCCGGCTGCTTGCGATGCGGCCAGGCTAAGGCCGGGGGGATCGTCGGTACGGCGGTTGTTCCAACCAGGGGCAATGGTTGTGCTTCGGATGTGTCGATCTTGTCGAAGATGAGGACGTGCCAGTACGTCCAGTCGTTTTCGGGTTCTTCGACCAGGATCCGGGAGTCTTCGACCAGGAAGCCGGGGTCCCTGGCCAGGATCCGGGGGTCTTCGACCAGAGGCTGAGGGCGGCGTGCCGCAGTTCTTCGCCCGCCGCCTCAGGCCCGGGTTCCCGGACCGCTGACAGACCGGCGTTCCGGGTCGGAGCCCCCGGGCCCGGGCACCCCCGAGGGGCCCGGGTACCCCGAGGGGGTCGTGACACACGGTTCCCGCCGTGGTCAGGGCTCGGCCGGTGGCCAGTGGATCAGATCCAGGGCCGCCGGGCATCCCTGGGACCGGCGCCCGCCAGGATGGCCGCCCGCGCCGCGGCCGCGGCTGGGGATGCCGCGGCCCGCCGGGCGGGTGACGGCCGATCTCGCATGGACGTCCGCCGGCCGGGTGGCTGCCGGCCGGGTGGCTGCCGGCCGCGCGCCGTCCCTGCCCGCGCCTGATCACGCCTGATCACGCGGTCAGGTCATGCGTGGTCACGAATCCCCTGCCGTCCCGCGGCCCGGGCACAGTGGGCGCCGCAGAAGAACTGGCCGTTGGTCTGCGCCCCGTGCCCGGAAATCTTCACGCCGCAGTGCTCGCAGACCGGGGCCATCGCGTGGATGGCGCACTCAAAGCTGTCAAATACGTGCACATTTCCCTGGGCGTGCACCTCGAAGCTCATCTCGTAGTCGTTACCGCAAACCTCACAACTGCCCATTGTGACTCCCCGTCGGCGCCCTTGTGGTGGCTTTGTCGCTTTGTCGCTGCTCACTGCTCGCTGTTCGGTGGGCCCGGGGGCCGGGACGCGACCGACACGGCACCGGGATTCTCCGGAGCGGGCCGGAACGCCGGGCCCCCGGGCCGTTCACCGGTAATCCGCTGTAGCCGCTCGTGCCCGGCCGCGTGGTGGCCAAACCGGTGCCGGCGAACTCCCTTTCGGCGGCCGGGCTTTCCGCGGTCGGGCAAGCGGGCCCGGCCGCCGGTTCTTCCGGTTCGGCCCGCCTTCACACGGCTGTTCCGGTGCCCCGGAGCCCGCCAGTCACGCCGGACCGGCGACGCGCCGTATTCCAGGCACATCCCGGATAGCCCGTATCCATATACGTCGTATCCCGGTTACGGAGCACACATTTCCAGGCATGGACGCGCGACATTGCCGGGCTCGTTCGTGGAGAGCCGGGAGCAGGTGCCGAGGGAGCCGGGCGGCCCCGCGCTGGACATGGCTTCCCGGTGGTGGGCCTGGCGCGGCTGGTGATGGGCGCCGGCTGGGCGAGGCCGCGGGCCGGCCATGTTGCGGCCGGGCACACGTGAAGTACCGCTTGGCCTGAACGTGGTAGGTCAGGCCGCGGGCCGGGCCATGTTGCGGCCGGGCACACGGGATGCCGGGCCGCCGCCGCACCGGGGCGGTCCCCTGTCGCCTGTCGGGGCGGGCCGCTCCCGGGCGCGTCGGAGTGTCCGGCGGGCGGGCGCAGAGCCTCCCGCGGGCCGGGAGCCCCCCGCGCCGGGCCTCGGCCGGGCCCTGGCCGGGCTGCCTTTCCTCCTGGTCGCCAGGGTATTTTCTGCCCGGCGGGACGGGTATTCCTCCCTATTTACCGAGGCGATTTACCGGGAGTTCGTCAAATCGACCGGAAGTCGCTCGTGGACGACAGGTTAGAAGTGTGTAAAAATTCCATTTCGCAAACGTCGACCGGCCCGCCTCGATGATTCATTAGTGGCGACGTCCTCCCAGCTCACAGGGCATCCGGGAGTTCGCGGTGCCGGCTGGCTCCCATAGCAGACGGCGGGTCCAGCGCCGGTGCGCTCTTTCCGTCCCGTGATTCACGACTCACCGCTCCAATCATACGTGCGTATATGCGGACCGTACGATGGAATTGTGTCAGGTGCGAGAATCGTGAAAGAAGGCAGTGAGCCACATGAATCCGCAGTCGCCCGACACGAACAGGGCCCGTGAGTCCGCCGACGTCGTCCTCATCGGCGCGGGAATCATGAGTGCCACCCTCGGTACTCTGCTGCGCAGACTCCAGCCGGACTGGTCGATCGACGTGTACGAGCGATTGCCCAGGGTCGCCGAGGAGAGTTCGGATCCGTGGAACAACGCGGGTACCGGTCACGCCGCCCTGTGCGAACTGAACTACACCAGTGAGCTCCCGGACGGCACCATCGACGTGCGGAAGGCCGTCGGGATCAACGAACAGTTCCAGGTGAGCCGGCAGTTCTGGTCGTATCTGGTGGAGGACGGAACATTTTCCGAGCCGGAGACCTTCATCAACTCGACGCCGCACATGACCTTCGTGCAGGGGGCGACCGATGTCGACTTCCTGCGCAGGAGATACGAGGCGCTGCGTACCGAGCCGCTGTTCTCCGCCATGGAGTTCAGCGACGATCCCGCCGTGATCCAGCGGTGGGCTCCGCTGCTGATCGAGCAGCGCAAACCCGGCGAGCAGATAGCCGCGACCCGTGACATCTCCGGGACCGACGTGGACTTCGGTTCCCTGAGCCGGCAGCTCTTCCGGACGCTTGAGGCCTCTGGCGTCGGTATCCACCTCAACCAGGAGATCAGGGCGCTGACGCGGAAGCCGGACGGCCGGTGGCGGCTGCGCATCCACAACAACACGACCGGGAAGACCAAGGAGGTCTCCGCGCGATTCGTGTTCGTCGGCGCGGGTGGGTGGGCGCTGAAGATCCTGCAGAAATCACGGATACCCGAGGCCTACGGTTTCGCCCTGCTGCCCATCAGCGGGCAGTTTCTCCGTACCGACAATCCGGCCGTCGTCGCCCGGCACCACGCGAAGGTGTACGGCAAGGCGCCGATCGGCGCGCCGCCGATGTCCATGCCGCACCTGGACACCAGGATCGTCGACGGCAAGAAGTCGATCCTGTTCGGCCCGTACGCCGGCTCGAGTCCGAAGTTCCTCAAGCACGGCTCCGTCCTTGACATGCCGTCGTCCATCCGTTGGCACAACGTCCTCCCGCTGCTTGCCATGGCGAGGGACAACATCGCCCTTGTCGCCCTGCTGGTGAACGCGCTGCGAGCGACCCGGAAGAAGAAGATTGCCGAGCTCGCGAAGTTCGTTCCCGGCGCACTGGCCAAGGACTGGCGGATCATCACGGCCGGGCAGCGGGCACAGATCGTGAAGAAGGATCCCGAGAAGGGGGGGATCCTCCAGTTCGGCACCGAGGTCGTCGCGTCCGCAGACGGCTCCATCGCCGGAGTTCTCGGTGCCTCACCCGGAGCGTCCACCGCTGTACCGATCATGCTTGATCTTCTCCAGCGGTGCTTTCCAGAGCGTTATGACGTCTGGCGGCCCATGCTGAACGAAATGATCCCCACGTTCGGTCAGCGGCTCTCGGACAATACCGAGCTCGCGGCCCAGACGATGGCCGCGACCGCGAAGACCCTGCACCTCACCGAAATTTCTCGGCCCCTTTCGCGGCGATCCGCCGATCCGGTGGACTGACCGGCCGCCGGATGAACCGGATGTCGCCGGACGACGATGCTCGCTCGGTGGGTGCGGTCCGCTCGCGGGGGTGGGCGCGGCCGTCCGCACCCGGCCTGGGACGGACTTCGACGAGGCCCGGACAGCACCGTTCTGTCCGGGCCGGCCGTCGCGTGGCCGCGCGGGAAACGGGTGGCCCCGGTAGCTGGTTTTCCCGGCATCCCGGCATCCCGGCATCCCGGCTCCGGGTCCCGGCATCCCGGGCCGGGTCCTAGACTGACGGCATGGCGTTGGGCGATGCGAAGTATGTTGCTGTGACGACTTTCCGTAAGACCGGTGTCGCCGTGTCCACGCCCACGTGGATCGTTCCGCTTGACGGGGGCCGGGTCGGATTCAACACGTCGTCGGTGTCCGGTAAGTACAAGCGGCTCCGGAACAGCCCCAGGATCGTGCTGCAGCCGTCGGACGCACGCGGGCGCGTCCGGGCCGATTCGTCGCCTGTCGAGGGGACCGCCGAGTTGGCGACCTCCGGCGACGGCTTTGACGAGGTCCAGCGCAAGGTCCGCGCGAAATACGGTGTGATGGTCTCGGTGTCAAGGCTGTTCAACACGCTCAGCCGTCTCGGCCGGGCGAAACTGCCGTACGGCGACGTCGCCGTCATCATCACGCCGGCCACCTCGGAATAACGATTATCTCCACGCCATCGCTGACGGCGGCTGCCCGCGGCCGCGTGCTCAGTCGGGGAGGCCCTGGTCGCGGATGATGCGGTCGATGCGGCGGTCGGGGATCAGCCACAGGATGGCGACGGCGACGAAGAAGCCGAGCGCGATCCGGATGCCGATGCGCCCGTGGCCGGTGAGCAGCGCGCTCACGATGCCGGCGAGATAGAGGATCACGGATGCCTTGCCCTTGAGGTCCCGTCCGACAGCCTGCCGCAGCGGGGAGCCCGCGCCCTCGTTCCGAATGATCACAGTTTGTAGCACGAAGTAGGCGATCGCGGCCGCGAGCAGGTTCACCCCGTAGAGGACCACGGGCGTGCGGGCGAATTCGCTGTCGTCCATCCACGCGGTGGTGAATGGAAACAGGGAAAGGAAGAACAGCAGGCCCAGGTTCGCCCAGAGCACGCCGCCGGTGCTGCGCTGGACCAGTTGGAAGGTGTGGTGGTGGTTGTTCCAGTAGATGCCGACATAGACGAAGCTGAGCAGGTAGGTGAGCAACGAGGTCCCGGTGGTGTGCCGCAGCGCCGCCAGATCGTGCCCTTCTGGAACCTTCAGCTCCAGCACCATGATCGTTATGATGATGGCCAGGACAGCGTCGCTAAACGCTTCCAGCCGGCTCGTTCTCACGCGACGGCCGCCCGATCGCGCCCATGACCGGCAGCCCGGCACGCCGGCGGCCGCACACCACGAACATCCCTCCACACGGCGCCCATCATCCCATCCTGGCCGCCGTCCTCAACGCAGGCATGACCACGCCGGGCGCCGCCGGGCACGGATGAGTACCCAGGCGCCATCCGGATCGTGCTCGTTGCTGATCTACGATTGACCAGCCCGCGCACCGCGTCCGATGTCATCGCGCTCAAGGGCGTCATCCGGCCAGGGCGCCCTGTGCTGACCAGCCTTGACACGCTCGTTTCGGCCCGTTATGCCCCCGAGGTTCGCGCTGGCGACTACGATTGTTTTGGCTACCTTCGGTGGTGGCTCCACTGTGAGTGATCTAACGGTGGCAGAGGGGCGCCCAGGCGGACGCCTACGCGGGGCGGAGGCGAGGGGATGGCCGAGAACACGCTGCTGACCATCCGTGCCTCGGGCTCGGCGACCACCGGGGGTCGCCTGCCGCTGGCCGAGTTGGCCCGGCTCGCCGGTGAGTTCCAGGCAACCGTGGAGCGGATCGCGCTTGGCCTGCGTGGGCTCTCCCCCGTTGCCGGCCGTCGCCCGAAACATGTCGTCGAGGCCGTCGGCATGGAAGTCAGGGCGCTGACAAGCGGATCCGCGGTTCTGACCGTCGGTCGGATAACCCAGCCGATGTTGGGAGACGATCTCCTGATCGATTCTCTGGAGACGCTGGAAGCAGGGCTCGACGCCATCGCCAACGGTCGACCGACGCCGGAGGTCTTCACCGCCCCCGTCCTCGACGGGCTGTTGAAGCTCTCTGGTGGTGTCGCGGACGGCACGCTTGCGGGTGTTGAGATCCAGCGCGGCGGGCGGACGACAATCCGCTTCGACACGCAGCTGTATTCCTCGGTCCGCGCCGCTCGGCGCGCTGTCAGCATCACCGAGCAAGTGATCGTGGGCCGGCTGCAGATGGGCGACTTCGCACGGGGCGCATTGCGTTGCCGGATCGACACGGTTACCAGCAGTGTCTCCTGCACCTTCGACGAGGGGCTCAAGAAGGATGTCCTCGCGGCAATGAATTCGCTGGTCCGTGCTCGTGGGCTTGCCGAGTCGACAGCGGGTGGCGTGATCCGAGCGTTCACGCTGCGGGCGGTGGAGCGCCTTCCCAGCTCCCCTCATCGCACATTGGACGACATGGCCAGAGAGCAGGAGGTAGAGCCAGTGCGGAGTCTCGCCGAGCTGGCCATGTCGGAACCGCTGACCGACGAGGAGTACGAGGATTTCCTCGCCGCGGCGATGTCGGCACGGGGGGACCAGCCGCCGAGGTGAGTGACTACGTCATTCTTGATACCGACGTCTTCTCCGCAATCACCGCGGGCCGGGCGACGGCGGCGAGATACGAGGCCGTCCTGCGGAACAAGACGCAGGCACTGACCTTCGTCTCGGTCGCCGAGCTGCTCTATGGAGCGCGGCACGGCGGATGGGGTGAGCGTCGGACCACCGCGCTTGTGGAGAAAATTGAGCGCCTGCTGCTCATCCCGTTCGACAAGGAGCTTCCCGCGGTCTGGGCGCAGTTACGCGACCTGGCCCGCCGCCGCGGCCATCCACTCGCCCAGCCCGCGCACACCAACGACCTGTGGATAGCCGCTTGCGCGGTCCTCTATCAGGCACCGCTGTTGACCGGCAACCGGCGACATTTCCTCGGCGTACCCGAGCTGACGGTGGTCAGGGCGGAGGATCTGGAAGCCGGCGTTCCGTACTGATCCGTCGTCTCCTCCTCGGCAGCCCCGGGCCTGCGTGGTGATCGTCCGCTCGGTGGAGTACACGCTGCTCTGGGTCGACTATCGCGTGGTGACCGCGGTTCGTGGGCTCGGTCTGCGACTGCTGTACTGGCCGAGCGAGGTGATCGTTTTTCTGGCCGGAGTCGGCCTGTGGGTCGCCGCGATCCCCCCGACCATGGCCGGCGTTCTCCATCGCCGCGCGGGACGGATCGCACTGATCGTCGCCATAGTAGGACTGTTGACCTGGAACTTCTCTCTGTGCGTCCCCGGCGGGGGTTGTGTGAGTCCGATCGAGGGCTGGTGGAGGTTTACCTCGAAACTGGGCGGGGTCAAACGGTCGTAGCGACGTCCCGATAGGATGATCGTGTTGGCGTCGAGTGGCTGGATGGTGGATGGGTCGGCGGGGCTCGTTTCGAGGACCATCGGATGGGGGTGGTGACGAGTGAACCCCACCACAATGAACGCAACAGATCCGCGCTGGCTTTCCCGGGGGTGTCGCCGGAGCGGCAAAGATAACCCACCGCATCGCGCCAGCTCAGATGCCGTCGACATGGGACAGTAGCTGACCAGCAGGTGTGGTTCAAGCAGCTACGAAGCCTATGATCATCGTTTCTGTCCGGCGAGGATCGTCGTGTCCGTCGTACGTCAACCGATGAGTTCTGCCTCGGTCGATGGTCGTACTCTGCAACAGCCGGTTCGAACCAGCAGAGGAGCAGCAGATGGTGATCGTCGCGGGGCATGTCGTCGTCGATCCGCAACAGCGCGAGTCCTACCTCGTGGACTGTGTGAACGTGGTTGAACAGGCCCGCCGCGCATCCGGTTGCCTCGACTTCTCTATCACTGCGGATCTGGTGGATTCCGGCCGCATCGTCATCTTCGAGCGCTGGGAGTCGCAAGCGGCTGTCGAAGCATTCCGGGGCAGCGGCCCCAGCAACGAACAGAGCGCTGCGATACTCGCCGCATTGGTGGCCGAGTACGACGTCGCCGATGTGCGTTCGCTGACCTGAACGGCGGGCGGGCGCCGACGACGACAAGACGCTCAGGTCGCGTGGTTCGCGCAGAACGCGTGGGCCCGGGGACCACCGCGACCACGCTCTGGTCCAGAACATCCGACGCGGCCACGACGACCTCGGGATCGACGTCGACCCACAGCTGCGGCTCTCGGCCGTGTTCACCGAGCTCACCCAGGCCGTCTGACCGCGATCGCCTGGGCCCTGGCGTGCACCGCATCCCCGTAACGCAACAGCGCCAACAGACCCGCCTGATGTGCCTGGGCCGAACGCTGGCTCGGCCGGTGACTGAGTCGATCACCGGCCGAGCGCAGGGTCCTGCTCTGCTTGCGTGCGCTACTTCTGAGGGTTTGTCATACGTCTCCCATTAGGGCTTCGGGGCCAGCGTGGGCGTGGGTGCCAGTGTGGGGGTCGGGATCGGGGTCGGAG
>NZ_CEVIVC010000102.1:12869-18204 GCF_982290645.1 Protofrankia sp. CiP1_Cm_nod4 | reverse complement strand
GCCCCGGACCAGGGCATGCGGTGGACATCGCCCCACAGCCGCACTCAGCTGAACGTTGCGAGACAAGCCGCGGGCCATGTGCGGGTCCGGACTGGCCGCGACACGCGCGCGGCGCGGCTGTCGGCCTCTCAGCCTTGATCGTAAAAGGCGAGCAGCTCGGCAGTACGCGCCGCCGCTTCGAGAGGGTGCCGTCCTCTCCGATCCGCCGGGGATGCTGACCAGCAGGTTGCGTGATCGTGCCGGACCGCATCCGGCTTCTTCGGGGCTGTTTCGGGGACGGCGTCATCAACGAGGGTCTGGCGGCGCGGTGGTCGGCGTACCGCGCCCGAGCCGTGCGGAGTGCGCAACGCGGGTGCGGACCAAGAAGCGGCCCGACTACCTAAAGATGCTGGTGAGACGCCTGAGCCTACGCCAGGACGATCGATACCACCCCTTGGATACACATGGCAAGTGGTGTTCGCGTGCCAGAAAGGCCGTGAGCAACGGTGGGCGCACATGTCGGTGTGCTGGGCGCGTAGACGACGGTGGTCCTGCTTGGGAGGTTAGGCGGCGGGCGGGCGCCGGGCGAGCACGCCCGCGATGAGGGTGGCGACCGCTGGCGGGACGGGTGGGGCCTCGGCAAGTGTCTCGGCCAGCCAGCGCGCCACCGCATCGACGTCCGATTCGGCATTGTGGGCGTTCTGCACTCCGGCCGGAGGGTGGGCCGTCGGTCCGTCGGTGTCCGGCCCCACTGTGGCGCCGTTCCCGCCGGTGTCCTCCGTGTCGGCCTGCGGTGGCCCGTCCCCTGTTTGCGGTGGATCGTCGCACGAGTCGGCGGGTGCAGGACGGCGGACGCGGGACGGGCGGACGCGGGACAGATCGACTACGGCACCTCACAGAACCGGCGGCGGAAATGCGGCAAATAAAAGCTAACCGGACTATCCGATACCGCCAACAGGGCGCGTTCCGTCGACCGCTTCCGCCAGCTCCCACGGTTAGATACGATGCCAATTGCGGCATGATTCCTGGCTCGCTTGGGTGGGTGTCAGATGCCGGCCGACCTGCATCGATGTGTCACCTCGGACCTACCCGATAGACAGGTAGGTGGATGGGCGGTCCGGTAGGTAAACGGACGGGCGGCCCGTAAAGGAACAGACTTTTCGGTCATTTTCCCGTAAAACAGGCAATGATATGTGACGTAGATCACACAAGACCCAGGGTGTCGGTGGTAGCCCAATCCTTCCATCGGACGAGGTTGCAGCGCGGAAAGGCGGGGGTCGCACCCCTGGGCGGGGCCGGACGACCCGAGGGAGCCTTGCGTGGGCGGTCTTGTGGTCAGCCCCCGCCGGTGCTCAGTGCGGAGATGGAGATGACGGTGACCTGGGTGGTGGAGACGGTGGTGAGGCCGTTGAACACGCCGGTCTGGCCGGCGCCGGTCCAGGTGACATTCCAGGTGACGGTGGTGGTCATGGGGAACACGCCGCCGGGCTGGTCGTCGGAGACGGTCTGGTAGGTGTGGCCGCAGTCCGGTGAGGACGCTTTCGGGTCGATGTCGGGCCGGTAGGGGGGGTACCGGGGCCGGTGCAGCGGACCTGGGCGCCGTCACCCATCGCCCAGACGACCTCGGCGGGGGTGGCGACGGCGGTCACCGACACGCCTCCGGCGGCAGCCGTGGCGGAGACGGGATGCCAGCTGCTGGGGTCGAGCCACATCCAGGTTGGGAGACGAATGAGCTGCCGGCCGGTCGGGCTGAGTGCGATCGTCGGGCCTTGGAGGCGGAGCTGGTTGCGGGCCTGTTCGGCGAGGGCCGCCGGGTCGGGGGCGGCAGCCGCCGGACCGGCCTGTCCGTCCGGTATCCAGACCGGGGGCCGGTAGAGCGCGTCGCGCCACCCGTCGTTCTGGCACTGGTAGACGTACCAGGCCCCAGACTGCCTGTCCGGGGCGGTCGCGGCAGGCAGTACGCGCAGCGACCCCGGCCGGTGAACCGCAGCCACTACGTGCGGTCCGCCGTCGCGCGGGATGGAGCGGAACGCAACTGGCCGGATCGGGTCTCCTTCGGGCTGGAAGTCGCTGCGGGTGTAGGAGCACGTTGCGAGTTCCGACGGGTCGAGCGACACATCACCAGGCGGACGCACCGCCCCGCCGCTGGCCGTGCCGCCCTGCGACCCGCCGCCACGCGGCGCCGGGCGAGCATCCCCGTCCGGTGGGAGCTGGGGGCTGCCGTTCTGCCCGGCTGCAAGTTCACATCCCGGGTAGGGGTTCTGGTCGCAGTCCGCGGAGGTGAAGATGTCGGCGTAGGCGGGCCGACCGCGAGGACGCCCAGCAGGCAGACGGCGACAGGGACGACGCGCTTCAGCATGACCCGAGTCCCTCGACGGCGAACCGGGTGACCTTCCACGACCCGTCCTCGTGCAGGCGAACTTCGGAGGTGATCGCCCGTCGACCGCCGGGTTCGTCGGTGAACGACGGCCCCGCCGTGCGCTATCGCAGCCAGTTCGAGCTGTCAGCGCAGTCGAACACCATCACCGTCTTCGGCGCCTCCGGCGGGCTGACCGAGGTGACCTCCGGATGCAGCACAGGCGCCCCCCGTGCTACCAGCCCGTTGTAATGATCGGTGGATCGATGCGGTGGCTTCGGCGGCGGTGGGGGGATGGGTTTCGATGGTGACCACGGGTGCGTGGCTGAGGTGCGCGATGAGGGCGGCGTTGTAGCCGGTGCCGGCGCCGATCTCCAGGACCCGGTGGCCGGGGCGCAGGTCGAGTGCTTCGAGCGTCCTGGCCATGATCGTTGGTGTGGAGGAGGACGACGGTACGGCGCCGGTGCGGGTGAGCAGCGGCTGGCCGCTGTAGACGATGTCGAGCACATCCGCTGTGGGGATGCTGTCCTGTGGGACGGGGATGTGCTGGTCACCGAGGCGGAAGTGGGTCAGGCAGCGGTCCCGGCGCACGGTGGCGAACGCGGCTTGGACCCGGTCGGTGCGGATCGCGCCGGTGGCGCGCAGCGTCGCGGCGTCGTCGGCGAGGCGGGCGGCTATCGGGCCGGTGGCCGTGTCCGGTGTGCTCACGCGGGCTCCTGACGGGGATGACCGTGGACTGACGGTGACGATGCTCAGATGGTGATGGTGGGTGTGTAGAGCAGGTGCGGGTTGACCGGTTCGGCCAGCCAGGGGGCGTAGCCGCGGGAGCCGAGGCCGGGGGATGGGAGCGGGTTGGACGTCATAGAGATCGACGATCCGGCGGACGAGCGGGTCCGCGACTACGTGGGGCTGACCGACGTGGCCCTGCGGCGGCGGCGGGAACCGGCCGAGGGCCTGTTCATCGCCGAGGGTGAGATGGTCATCGAACGGGCCCGGCGGGCTGGTTACCGTCCGCGATCGTTGCTGGTGGGGCCGGCGAAGGTCGCGACCGTCCCAACCGATCTGGAGCCGGATGTGCCGGTCTACCTCGCCGGCCCGGACGTGCTCGCCACGATCACCGGGTTCCAGGTGCACCGCGGGGCGCTCGCGTCGATGTGCCGCCGCCCGCCGGCCCCGGCGGCGGACGTGCTGGCCACGGCGCGGCGGGTGCTGGTCTGCGAGGACATCGTCAGCCACACCAACCTGGGCGCGATCTTCCGCTCGGCGGCCGGGCTCGGGATGGACGCCGTCCTGCTCAGCCCGTCGTGCGCCGACCCGCTGTACCGGCGGGCGGTGCGGGTGTCGATGGGGGAGGTGTTCGCCGTCCCGTACGCCCGTCTCGACCCGTGGCCGGCGGCGTTGTCCCTGCTGGTGGACGTTGGCTTCACGCTGGTCGCGCTCACGCCGTCCGCCACCGCCGTGCCGCTGGACGGGCTTGAGGCGGGTCCGGGTGACCGGCTGGCCGTGCTGCTCGGCTCGGAGGGCCCCGGGCTGACCCGGGACGCCCTGGAGGCGGCCACCGTCCGGGTGCGGATTCCGATGGCGCACGGTGTGGACTCCCTCAACGTCGCCGCCACCGCGGCGATCGCCTGCTACGTGCTGGGTGCCGGGAACGCCCGGTCGCTGGACGCGCGGACACCGCGATGATCATTTGCCCACGTGCCGGCCCGGCCACTGCGCGCCGCGGATCGTTCCGGGGCCGCTCTTCGACTACTTTTTGATCATTCTGTGCTGCGGATGTGGATGGCCTCCTCCTCCGGCGCGCCTGTCGGCCTGGCCCTGTCGCGGCCGCGGGCGCGGCCGCCGACCGGCCCGTGTCCGACGAGTTCGGCTGTTGTCGCCGTCCGTACGCCCTCGTCGTCGGCGAGCAGGGCCGGCACGTCGTCCGGCTCCCCGTCGCCGTCGAGGGCGGCCGGCCGCTCGACGGCGTCCTCGGCCGAGAAGCGGCCGTCGGCCGAGGAGTACACGTCGAACTCCAGGACCTCACCGGACTCCAGTCGCGCCGCCTCGTCGTACGGATCCGGCTCGGGCTGCTCCTGGGCGAGCAGCGAGTCCAGTGACTCGCCGGCACGTTGTTCCTGAGCGGTGGTGCCGAAGCGTTCACCCGGGCCGAAGCGGTCCGGCGGATCCCAGCCGTCGTCGAGCGGGTCGAAACCGCGGTCGGTCGAGCCCAGGCCGTCGCTGTCGAGGCTTTCGGACTGTTCGAGTGGGCTTCCGTACGTGTTGATGTAGCCACTGCCGGGATAGCCGCCGTCGGGATAGCCGCTGTTGAAGTGGCCGCTGTCGACGTCGTTGCCGCCGTCCGGGATCGGCTGCGTCATCGCTGTATCCTCCTGATCGAACCAGAGCTCTCGGGGCATCGCCGGCCGATCCCCGATCGCAAAGGACGGGCCATGGCGGCCGGTCTTGTCCGTCAAGACCATTCCCCTGACGGCCTGGTGCTAACGCCCACCGGCCGTCCCGCGGCCAATGCTCACCGCTGGCCGGTGGAGTCCCGTCGGCCGCGTCGTCACCGGTTCAGCGTCGTCTTCTGCGAGGAGCGCCGGACACACTACGGTTGGACGACGGACGATGAAGCGAACCCACCCTGTTTGCAACCCCACCGTCGATGGCGTATAGCGTTCATGTTCGTGTCTACTGTTGCGGACCGCATTCTTGAGCGGCTGGCAAAGGTCCCGGCCGGCCTGGATGACGGACAGCTGGCGGAAGTGCTCCAGGTGCGCCGCCAGACTGTGAACCAGATCTGTCGGCGCCTGTCGGACAAGGGCCGTCTGCACCGTGCGCCAGGCCCGAACGGTCGCATCATCAACCGCCTGCTGCCGCAGCACGACGCCTACCCCAGGTCTGTCCCGGCGCGGCCGGATGACACATCCGCCCCGGCCGAGCCGGCCGATGTGGCCGAGCCGGCCGAGCCGGCCGAGCCGGCCGAGCCGGCCGAGCCGGCCGAGCCGGCCGAGCCGG
>NZ_CEVIVC010000102.1:10144-12257 GCF_982290645.1 Protofrankia sp. CiP1_Cm_nod4 | reverse complement strand
CCCCGGCACCGGTTGTCGAGGAGCCCGTGTCCGCCGGAACGCGGTCCGCCGCCGAGCAGGTCACGGTGGACGGGACGGCCGCAGGGGCTCCGGCCGTGGTGGCGGATGAGGCCGTGGAGCATACCGGCGTGCGCGCCGAGACTCCCGAACCCGCCACGGCCACCCCGCCCGCGGCCGTCGGTGACCAGGAGTTGTCCGGCGACCACGAGCCGTCCGTGGTGGCACCGTCCGTGGCCGAGCCGGCGTCCGCTCCGGAGGCAGCCGCCGGGGAGGCCTCCGACGCCGACGTCTCCGGGAGCCAGCGGCCCGGCGGCGCGGCAGCCGGCGGCGGAGCCCCAGAGGATGTGATCCCGGGCGACGAAGCCCCGGGCGATGAAGCCCCGGGCGACGCGGTGCCGGCTGCCGCGGCCGCCAGGGATACCCCGGAGCATGCCGAGGGCGGCGCGGACGAGACCGTGGGAGAGCCCGATGACACCCAGGTGCCGCAGCCGGTCCCTTCGACGTCCCGCCGGCGGTGGTGGCGCCGGTTCCTGTGACACGTCAGGGCCGTTGCTCCGGGGCCGGCCGGTGACGGCCCCGGTGGGGACGGCGCGGATCCGTTTCCGGGCATGCCACCCGGACGGACGTTTCCCAGCGTTACGTCAACGGCCGGGAAACGCTGGGACTTCCTGTCGGCAGCACGACGCGCAGGGGCCCGGCCGGCGCAATAGCGTCTTGGGGTAACCAACGATCCCGGGGGAGAGCATGCCTATGCGAGCGAGGTTGCTCGTCGTCATTGCCACGCTGTCCGCGCTCGTGCTTTCGGCCTGCGGAAGCAGGGTGGACGACTCGAGCCCGCCGCCGGGCGGCCCCACCCAGGGTGCCGGGGCCAACACGGCGTCGGATACCGGCGTGACCGCGAACGACGTCAAAGTCGGTGTGATCGTCGGTCTGACCAGCCCGCTGGGGTCGGAGACCTTCTCCACCTCCCTTTACGGCGCGAAGGCCTACTTCGACGCGCTCAACGCCGCCGGTGGTGTGAACGGCCGTAAGGTCACGCTCGTCCAGTGTGACGACCACGGCAGCGGGCCGGACAACACGGCGTGCGTGCGCAAGCTCGTCGACGACGAGAAGGTCTTCGCCCTGGCCGGGGTGTCGGCGTTCGACTACGCCGGCGCGCAGTACCTGAACTCCAAGGGGGTGCCGGACGTCGGCGGCCAGCCGACCAGCAGCGCCTACGACCAGTACCCGCATCTGTACTCGATCTACGGTAGCTACTATCCGCGTGACGGCAGGCAGCCCGGCTACAACGGGAACCTCTACGCCGGCACCGAGAACTACCGGTGGCTCAAGGAGAACCTGAGCACCAGGGTCGCGGGCGTGGTCTACTACAACGTCGCGCCGTCCCAGCGTTACGCGCAGTCGGTTGCCGACGGCCTGCGCCGGGAGGGCTACACGGTCGTCGAAAAAGAGATCAACTACTTTGCCCCGAACTTCGACGCGGCCGTACTGGACCTGAAGGCCCGCGGGGCCGATGTGATCTTCGACGCGATGGAGGACAACGGCAACCTGGCCCTGTGCAAGTCGATGCAGGCCCAGGGGCTGACCGTCAAGGCGAAGGTGACCACCTCGCAGGGATGGACCGACACCTTCGGCCAGACCTTCGCGGACACCCCCAACTGCCGTGACTCCACCTACGCGATCAGCACGATCCGTAACTACAACGACACGAACTACCCGGCGGTGGCCAGGTTCCGGGCGGACATGGCGAAGCACCAGCCCGCGCGCGAGGGCAAGCTGAGCATCTGGACCCTCGAGGGCTACGCGTCCGCCCAGTGGCTCACCGACGCGATCAGGTCGTGCGGCGCGAACCTCACCCGGGCGTGCGTCGAGCAGTTCCTGAACCGCCCGCAGGACTATGACGGTGACGGTCTGCTGACCCCACGCAACTTCACCAAGCTCGCGGCCCCCCCGGAGACCGACCGGAACTGCATCAACGTCGCCCGTTGGGAGAGTTCGGCGAACGGCGGCAAGGGAGGCTGGGTGACCCAGGTCAAGGACATGAACACCAACTGCTTCACCGTCCCGAACCTGTCCTACCCGGCCGAGTGAGCACCCGGGGAAGACCCGCGTG
>NZ_CEVIVC010000102.1:8133-9872 GCF_982290645.1 Protofrankia sp. CiP1_Cm_nod4 | reverse complement strand
GGACCGGTCCGGTGAAGCCAGACCGGTCCGGTGGAGTCAGACCGTTTCGGCGGAGACGGCCGGATGCAGCTCCGCGGGATCCCCGACGAACGAGCACTCACCCCGGTGCAGGACGTAGGCGACGTCGGCGAGGCCGAGGGCGTCGTTGGTGTACTGGTCGGCGAGAACCACCGTCGTCCCGCCGAGCGCGACCGTCGCCAGCCAGGTGAACAGCTCGCTGGCGACCTTGGGTGACAGGCCGAGGGAGAGCTCGTCGACCAGCAGCACCCTGGGCCGGGCCAGCAGGGCCCGGGCCAGGGCGAGCATGCGCCGCTCGCCGCCGGAGAGCGTCCCGGCCCGCTGGGCGAGCCGCTCGCCCAGCCGGGGGAAGGCCTCCAGCGCCGGGGAGATGTCCCGTTGCCCGATCGCCTCCACCACCACCTGCAGGTTCTCCCGCACGGTGAGGGTGGCGAAGACCGCGCGTTCGTCTGGGACGAACATCAGGCCCGAACGGGCCCGCTCCAGGGCCGACATTCTGGTGATCGTCCTGCCCTGCCAGGTCAGGGAGCCCGACCGCAGCGGTAACACGCCGGCGAGCACCCGCAGCGTGGTGCTCTTGCCCGCGCCGTTGACCCCGAGCAGCGCGGTGACCTTCCCCGCGGGGACCGTCAGGTCGAGCCCGTGCAGGACCTCGATGGTCCCGTAACCGGCGCGGGCGCCGGTCAGTACCAGTTCAGCGCTCATGCCAGCGGCCCCTGCGCGAGATAGACGGCCCGTACGGTCGGATCCTCACGGACGGCAGCCGGTGCCCCGTCGGCGACGATACGCCCGCCCACCATCGCGTACACCTGGTCGGTGACGGAGAAGACCAGTTCGACGTCGTGGTCCACCAGCAGGATGCCGACCCCCTCGTCGGCGACCTGCCGCAGCAGCCCGGAGAGCCGTTCGGTCTCCTGCCCGTCCAGCCCGCTGGCCGGCTCGTCGAGCAGCAGGACGTCGGGCCGGGCGCACAGGGCACGGGCGAGCTCGACCAGGCGCAGCGCCCCGGTCGGCAGTGTTCCCGTGGTCGTGTCGGCGATGCCGGTGAGGTTGAGGGACTCCAGGGTGCGGGTCATCACCCGCCGGGTGCGGGCACTGCCGTGCGGGGTGCGTCCCAGCAGCCCGCCGATGTAGTCGCGGTGCCTGTTCTCGGCGCCCACCAGCAGGTTGTCCATGACGGTCATGCTGGTGAACAGCGACGGCACCTGGAAGGTCTGGACGAGCCCGTGGCGGGCCCGCACGTCCGGGCGCATCCGGGTGATGTTGCGGCCGCCGAGGAAGACCTTGCCGCCATCGGGTTTCTCCACCCCGGTGAGCAGGCTGAACAGCGTCGACTTGCCGGCTCCGTTCGGGCCGATCAGCCCGGTGACCTTGCCGGGCGCGACGGTGATGTCGACGTTGTCGACCGCGGTGAGCCCCCCGTAGCGGCGCACCAGGCCTCGGCCGGTGAGTTCCGCGCGGCTCACTGCGTCCCCCCGCTCACGGCGTCCCCCCGGAGGTGCGCGCGACCTGCCGCACCCGGGCGAGCAGTGCCTCCCCGAAGGGCGTGAGGACGGGGGATCCGCCGCCGGCGGCCGGTTGCCGGTATGCCACTGGCAGGACGGACGCCGGCGAGGTGGGGACGACAGGCCCGCCGGCCGCGGCGATGCCGGCGCCGGCAGCCGTCGGGCCGGCGGCCGAGGCGGAGATCAGGGCGGACGACGCGGCAGCGGCCCGCGCGG
>NZ_CEVIVC010000102.1:5146-7838 GCF_982290645.1 Protofrankia sp. CiP1_Cm_nod4 | reverse complement strand
GGCCCGGGCCCGGTTCGGTCAGGTCCTCGACGATCCGCTGACCGAGGCGGGTCACCAGATGGCGGACGGCGGAGGCGAGACCACCGGGCAGCCAGCCCAGGCTCAGCGCCAGGATGCCCACGGCCAGGGTGGCCGAGCCGGCCGGCGCGAGGGTGTCGATGGTGACGATGAAGCCGGCCGCGACCACCGCGCCCGCGGCGCTGTCGGCGCCGAACACGACGACGGCGGTGAACCAGAGCAGGCTGTTGAGCGGGGAGAAGGTCTCCGCGTCGAACGAGGCGTAGCTGAGCATCAGCAGGGCGCCGCCCAGCCCGGCCACGGCGGCGGAGACGGTGAAGGACAGCAGCTTGAGGTTGCGCACGTCCACGCCCACCGCCGCCGCGCCCTCGGGGTGGTCACGCACGGCCAGCAGCGCCCGGCCGAGACGCCCCTCGTGCAGGTTGCGCACGACGAGCAGGCCCAGCCCCAGACAGACCAGCTCCACCACGTAGAACCAGCGGTCGGACAGGATGTGCCCGGCGATGGACAGCGGCGCGACGTGCAGCCCCGAGACGAACGTCTGCTGCTGGAAGACGAAGCGGGACATCACCGCCCCGACCGCGAACGTGGTGAGGGCGAGCGCCAGCCCGCGCCGCCGGATGGCGGGGTAGCCGGTGAGCAGGCCCACCGGGGCGACCAGCAGCGCCCCGACCAGCAGGGCGACAAGGCCCGGCAGCGCGGGCAGCCCGAACAGGTCGCCGCCGGCGAGCTTGGCGGACAGCAGCGCGCCGAGCCCGGCGTAGCCGGCGACGCCGAGGGAGATCTGCCCGCTGTAACCGGTGACGATCACCAGGGACAGGAAGATCAGGGCCAGCGCCGGCACGGTGAACGCGTCGCGCAGGTTGATGGGCGCGAAGGTGAGCGGGGCCGCCAGCAGCACGGCGCCGGCAAGCTTGCCGAGGACGTCCCGGCGCTGCTCGGTGAGGCTCGCCCGGTACGTCTGCGGCGCGCCGCGGCTGGAGAACCGGCCGGTGGAGCCCGCGTCCCCGCCGAGCTCGCGCAGCCGGGGGAGGACCAGCAGCAGCACCAGCAGCGCGGCCACGAACAGGTTGGACTGCACGGCCAGATACAGGGCGCTGAACTCGCCCGTCACCTGGAACTGGCTCAGCTCGCTCTGCAGGATGCCGATGGCCAGGGCGGTCAGCACCGCGCCCGGCAGGCTGGCCAGCCGGGCGGCCACGACCACCGCGAACGTCTCCAGCACCAGCAGGGTGAGCCCATACGGGGTGAGCTGCAGGCGAGGCGCGAGCAGGATGCCGGTGAAGCCGGCGAGGGTGGTGCCGACGGCCCAGCCGGCCGCGGCCACCCGGTCGGCCGGGATGGCGGACAGCTCGGCGAGCCGGCGGTCGTCGACGACGGCCCGTACCTGCCGGCCGAAACGGGTGCGGGCCGTGATCAGGCCGAGGGCCACGCACACGGCGACGACCAGGGCCAGCTCGGCGAGCGCGTCGACACCGATGCGGCTGCCCCCGGGCAGCTGGACCGTCCGCTCCGGGAACAGGTTCGGCACGTCGTTACGGGACCCCAGGCCCCAGATCCCGGCTGTCATCCCGACGGTGAGCACGAGCACGCCCAGGCTCGCCACCAGCGACTCGGCGGCGGACGCGCGCCGGCGGGCCAGCGGGCGGAAGACGAACCGTTCGAGCACGACGCCGATCAGCGGCGAGACGACCGCGAGGGAGAGCAGCGCCGCGGCCGCGACCGGCAGCCGCCAGTCGACGACCATCGCGCGGAAGACGTAGGCCACCAGGGCCGCGATGCCGCCCTGGGCGATGTTGAGGACACCGTTGGTCCGGTAGGTCACGAGCAGGCCGATGCCGGAGAGCGCGGCGATCGCCCCGATGGAGACCCCGGCGAATGCCAGATCGACGCTTCTCATCCGGCCCGCCCCCACGGCGCGGCAGCAACGCGATTCTGCCGTTTCCGGCCCGTCTGCCGTTCCCGGCCTGCCGGCAGCCCAGGGATGCGGGCCGCCGGCAACACGCCAGGAGCAGCCTCAGGAGCCGCGCCAGGACTCCAGCCGCGCTGTCGCCGGCCCCGGGGCGGCCCGGGGAGCGTGGCCGGGCCGCGCCCGGCGCGGCGGGCTCGTCTCACGCGGCAGGCTTTGGTTCGCAGATCGTGCAGGGTGTCAGGCCGCGGGCGGCGATCTGAGCGGAGTCCACCGGCTGCGCCGGCTTGCTGGCGATCATTTCGCAGGTACGGCGGTGGTAGGTCCGGCCGGCGGGCACGGCGAACAGGCCGCCGTCGTCCTGGCCGCCGGCCGCCGGATCCGCCACCGTCGTGGGGGTGGCGGGCGCCGGCGCGGAGGCCGCGGCGACGATCAGCCTGTGCAGATCATCGACCTGGCGGTCGAGCCGTCCCCGGGCCTTGGCGGCGGCGTCGATCTGGTCGGCCACCAGCAGCGCGCTGCCGAGGAAGACGAGCGCGAGCCCGCCGAGCCCACCGGAGACGAAATAGGGGAGCTGGCGACCGGGGTCGGTCTCCGCGGACACACCGAGATAACAGCCGAACAGCAGAACACCGCCGGTGACGGCTATGAGCCAGCCGCGTACAGCACGTAGTATGCCGACGACCACTCGAGGTGTCGGCCGGGGGTGCTGACCACCCGCAGGCTGTGTGTCCACCCTGTGTCTCTCCCCCAAAGGCGCTGCGG
>NZ_CEVIVC010000102.1:0-5055 GCF_982290645.1 Protofrankia sp. CiP1_Cm_nod4 | reverse complement strand
CTGTGGTGACCGCCCGACAGACGTCGGTTCCGGCGCGGGCGACCTGCCCCGATCAGCGTAGGTCAGCTTAGTGCCCCGTATGAATGCCTGCCGCGTCGGCCGTGCCGAGGGCGCCTGCGATGGCTGGCCGCTGGTTCGTGGTGGGTGTGGTTCGTGATGCCTGACTGCCTCGCGCGGGCATCCGCACCCGGGCGCGGGGCCTTTCGCCGGTCGGATGGATGGCCGGTGGATGACGTCGTGGAGCTGTTCAGCCGGATGGGCTGGGCATCACCGCGGTGATGTCCGGGTACGGATGGGCCGGGTACGGATGAACGAGGTCAGACGGGGCGTCGCTGTTGAGGTGGGGCAAGTGCGAGCATGGCAGGACTTCTCGTGACACATCCGTGAATGCTGCCGATGTCGTCGATGTCATAGTCCTGCCTGGCCTGTTGCCAACGGGTGGACTCACAGCGTTCCGCCCACAGCCGCCGGCCGACCCGGTTGCGGCGGTCCTCGACCTCCAGGGGCGCGAGTACCCCGCCCAGCGCCGCCTGCAGGTGGGCCCAGTCGTGCGCGGCGTCCCACGTCGCGAACGAGCCCAGATGCTCCCCGTCGTAGTCGTAGACATGGTATGGACGGCCCACGGGCGTCTCCTTCACTGATCTGGATGCCTCCGGGCGCGCCGGAGGCCGTGTTCCCGTATCTGCCGTGTTCTCGTATCTTTCGTGCGCGTATCCAGGCCCGCGGGACTATGTTATGTCCAGGTTCGAGTAGAACCACCGGTTTCGTCCAAGGACGACGGGTCATAGCCGTATGAACGACAGCTCCGTGGCCGGCGGCGGACGTTGGTGACCAGAAGACCGTGCCGCTTGAGTCTCGACACGAAGCCGCGACGTCGAAGCTCCAGACCGGGCGCGTCGACGGGGCCGCCATGGCCATCGCCGCAGGTCCATGATGCCCGTCCATGGGGCCGTAGGACCCCTGAACGCGGTAACCCGCCTCGCGAGTCACCATGAGTGACATTTCTATAGCGTATTTGTCGCCATTGGTCCGCCCGGTCGAGGGCTGTCGAAGGACCGGCCGAAGAGACAGGACCGGCCGATAGAGGCGGGGACGGCCGAAGAGGCGGGGACGCCGACGGGCCGGGAGAGGCCGGGGGAGCGGAGGAAGCCGAGCGGTGCCGCCGGACGCGCGGTCACCTGGACGTGGCGGTGGTGGACGCCCGTGAGGCCGCCGCGTCCCAGGCGTCGGCGACGATCCGGTCGATGGTCGAGCGGCTGCCCTGCCAGCCCAGCTCCGCCCGGATACGCCGGCTGTCCGCCACGAGCACGGGCGGCTCCGCCGCCGGCGGGCGGTGTACCCGTCGCACGGCGCGGCCGGTGACTCGCTCCACCGCGTCGAGGACGTCGGTGACGCTGACCCCGAGGCCGGTACCGACGTTGAAGATCCTGCTGTGGCCGGGCCGGACGGCGTCCAGGGCCGCGAGATACGCGTCGGCCATGTCGGCCACGTGCACGTACTCGCGGATCACCGCCCCGTCCCCGTTGACACCGAAGGACTCGCGGCACCCGGCGGCCACCGCCAGCGCCGCCGGGATGATCCGGCTCTCGTCGTTGTCGAGGTGCCGGCCCGCGGCGCCCGCGACGTTGAAGGAGCGCAGCACCACCGCGCCGATCCCGCCGGTCGCGGCCTGGTGGACGACGAGCTGCTCGGCGGCGAGCTTGGAGGCCCCGTAGGGGTGGGTCGGCGCCGGGGACGTGCTCTCCGGGATGGGCTGGGTCTCCGGCGTGCCGTAGACGGCGCCGGTCGACCCCAGGACGACGACCGGCGCGGTCCCGGTGGCCTCGGTGCCGCGTTCGAGCAGCCGCAGCAGGTTCGCGGTGCCCGTCACGTTCACCGCGAAGTACCGCAGCGGGTCGTACCGGGACTCGCGCACCCGGGTCAGGGCGGCGAGATGGCAGACCGCGTCGAACCCGCGGTCGAGCCGGGCGAGCTCGAGCGCGCGGACGTCCACCAGGTCGGCGACGACGATCTCCGCCTCCGACGCGAGCCGCGGGCACGATCCTCCGGAGTGGACGAGCGCGGTCACCCGATGCCCGGCCGCGGCGAGGGCGTCGGTGACGGCCCCACCGACGAAACCGGCCGCGCCGGTGACAAGAACACGCACGATGTCGACGGGGCCGTCAGGACGCGGCCCGCATGCGCAGCCCGGGCAGCAGCGTCCCGCGATGGCGCCATGCGAGCTCCAGGCAGGCCGCGGCCGAGGGCGCGAGCGGTTCGTGTTCGATCAGCCGGCGGACGGCCGCGTGGGTGAACGGGATGCCCTCCGACGCCCGCCGGTGCGGGCCGGTGGTGACCACGGAGCCCTCGGCGTTGACCGGGACCATCCCGGCGAACAGCGAGTCGAAGACGTCGGCGTCCACGACCACGACCGTGAGGATCTCACCGAAGAGCGTGAGCGCGTCGACGCCCATGCCGAAGCACCAGGCGCGGACCCGGCCGGCGCGCCGGGCCCGCTGCAGGGAGCGGAACGGCTCGTCGCCGTCGTAGTCGATCAGGGAGGAGCTGCTGCCGTCGTGCTCGGCGTTGCCGAGCAGCTCCTCGCTCAGCTCGCGCATGATGTTGCGCCAGAGGTCGAAGTCGGCCTCGTGGTGGCACGGGGAGATCCCGGAGGGCTGGAACACCCCGGCCGGCAGCACGTGGTAGACCCCGCCCGCGGTCGCCACCGAGCCGGCGCTGCGGCGGTGCAGCATGAAGCTCGCCCGGCTCTGGTCGTGCCGGATGGTCAGGGTGTTGATGGACGGCAGGACGACCCGCTGGCCCAGGTCGAACGGGTCGCCGATCCGGCGCCGCAACGGCAGCGCCGGCCAGGACAGCCCGCCGCCGAGCATGGCCGCGGCCGTCTCATGGGCGACCGACTCGCACACGTCGAGGGCGTCGAAGTAGGTGGTGTGGCCGAAGGCCAGCCGTGGCCCGCGCTGCCCGGCGCGGGTGGCCTCAAGCATGCGGAAGCTCAGGCGGTTCTCGAAGAGCGTGGGCCGGTCGAGATCGCGCATGGCCCGGGTGTAGGTCCCGAAGGCGGCCCCGCCGTCGGTCAGCGGACGCAGATGCTCGGTGTCGGTGCCCGCTCCCGACACCGTCGGTGCGGGGAGCGCGTCGGACCACTCCAGTTCGATGTCGGCGAGGTCGACCGGCTCGTCCCACATCCAATCGGGCCGGGTCAGCAGGCCGTTGCCGAGCCGGTGGGGCTGTGGGTACAGGCCGGCGGTGGCCCGGGCCAGGCTGATCCGGTGGTGGTTGAGGTGGTCGCGTGTCAGCCGCCAGGTGCGCTGGCTGGCCGCGATCCGCTCGTCCAGCGGGTCGGTGGGGGCGGCGTCCCGGCGGCTCTCGGCCAGGGAGCCCGCGGCCAGGCCCACGTCCTCCGGGGACAGCGACAGCCGGCGGGCGATGTGACGCAGCGTGGAGATGTCGTGAATAACCCGCCGGCCGCTTTCGACCTTGGAAACGTAGGACTGGTCGAAGCCGAGCCGTTCGGCGAGCTGCTGCTGGGTAAGGCCGAACGTCTGCCGGTAGGAGCGGAGAAGGAGTCCCACGCCGGTCGATCGCGTCGTCTGGTGCGGCGGCGTCCACAGCCATGGCTGACCAGTCACCCGCGGTCCTTTCATCCGGCTTCGGGGTTACTGGAAGTGAGCATAACTAGTCGGTCGATCGACCGCGCATAGCCACAAAATGGTCGCTTCCGGTACAGCGAAAATGTTGCTTGCGGTGAAGTGAATCACACGTTCCGCTGACAATCTATTGCGCGTATCCGGGCCGGGCGAGCGGGTGTCGCGGGCCGGCCGGCCGCCGGTTCTTCAGCCGTCCGAGGTTTCCGGTTGGGTGGATCATCTGTTCACGACGCCGTCGGCGAGATCAAAAAAGATCACGACGACGATCAGTGCGATGATCCAGCGAAGAAGGCCCAGCCGGCCCCAGATCTCACGCGCGGCACCGCCGCCGACGCGGCGGCCCCACACCAGCAGCGCGAACAGGGCGCCACCGACGACGACGAGAAATATGCCTGCGTTACTGGCGTCGGGATGCACGTCAACGATGATCGCAGATGATCCCGGGGAGATGGTGGCGTCGTTCACACGGAACGGCGCAACAGTGGTGGGTGCAGGGCCGTGGCGGAGCCCCGCCGGTACAGCTCGGCCGGGCGCCCCCCGCCGCGGGGCGCCGCGCGGGCGCCGACCGGCACCACGAAGCCAGAGGTCGACAGCACCTTGCGGCGGAAGTTGGGCGGGTCGAGCGGGGCGCCCCAGGCCGCCTCATAGACGCGGCGCAGCTCGGCCAGGGTGAACGGCTCCTCGCAGAAGGCGGCGGCGAGCGGGGTGTACTCCAGCTTGCTGCGGGCCCGTTCCACGCCGTCGGCGACGATCGTCGGATGGTCGAAGGCGAGGACCGGGCCGTCCGCGGAGCCCAGGTCCTCCACCGGCCACCAGCGGGCCGTCGGCCCGTCGCGGTCGGTTCCCGGCGGGGGCGGCAGGTTCGGGAGCAGGGCGAGGTAGGCCACGCTGACGACCCGCGCCCGCGGGTCGCGGTCCGGCCGTCCGTAGGTGCGCAGCTGCTCAAGATGGCCGGACGCGGCGACCCCGGTCCCCTCGGCGAGCTGCCGGCGGGCCGAGGCGTCCAGGTCCTCGTCCACCCGGACGAAGCCACCGGGCAGCGCCCAGTCGTCCTGGAACGGCGGCGCGTCCCGCTGGGTGACCAGTACGCAGAGCTGCCCGGAACGCAGCGTCAGCAGGACGACATCGACAGTGACCGCGATCGGGGACGGCCCGTTCACGAGCATGTCCGGGGCCCGCCGCGCGTAGCCCCGGCCCGCCCGCGCCCGGCCCGCCCCGGCCCTGTCCGTGGGGACGCTGTCCACGGGGTCCCCACCGAGCGGGGTCTCGTTCGACATGACAGGTCTCACGATGCCCCAGTGTGCGGCCTGGCCACGCCGGCGGGGGCGCTGACCCGCCGTCCGGCCCGGGACGGCGGCGCCGGGCAAACCCGCGCAACGGCCCGGGCGGGACGGGCCGGACGAGCCGG
>NZ_CEVIVC010000101.1:15085-17708 GCF_982290645.1 Protofrankia sp. CiP1_Cm_nod4 | reverse complement strand
GGCCCCCGCCGGCCCGGCGCCGTCCCGCCCTGGCCACGCCGGCAGCCGGGTGCCGCCGGGACGGCCTGCCGGCCCGGTGGCCGGGCACCACCGCCGGGCCGGCAGGCCCGGAAGCCGGGGCGGCGCGTCGACGACGGCGCGTGTCCGCGAGTGTCGGTCCAGGCCGGCTCCCCGGCGTCCCCACGCACTCGAGAAAAATCATGATCGTGTGTTCTTCGACCGGATGGGCCACAAGTAACGTCGGGAAGCGTGACGAGCCCCCCCGCACAGAGCACGATGGAAGGGGACCCACTCACGACGAAGCATGCGCGCAACGACCAAGTGACGTCAGGGAGAACACGTGGCGAAGGACAGCGGCAGCAGGTTCTCGGTCATCACCGACGGGCTTCCCAGCCAGTTGCCGGACATCGACCCGTCCGAAACCGGCGAATGGCTGGAGTCCCTGGACGCGGTGATCGACGAGCAGGGCCGTGGCCGGGCCCGATTCCTCATGCTGAAGCTGCTGGAACGGGCCCGGGAGAAGGCCGTCGGAGTGCCCGGGCTCACCAGCACCGATTTCATCAACACCATCCCGCCGGAGCGGGAACCGTGGTTCCCCGGGGACGAGCACATCGAACGGCGCATCCGGGCCTATGTCCGCTGGAACGCGGCCATCATGGTGAGCCGCGCGAACCGTCCCGAATACGGCGTCGGCGGGCATATCGCGACATATGCGTCCAGCGCCGCTCTCTACGAGGTGGGATTCAACCACTTCTTCCGCGGCAAGGACAACCTGACCGGCGGGCCCGGCGGTGACTCGGGCGACCAGGTGTTCATTCAGGGACACGCCTCACCGGGTATCTACGCCCGGGCCTTTCTCGAGGGCCGGCTGACCGCGGCGCAGCTCGACGCGTTCCGTCGGGAGGGCGAGCCCGGCGGGCTGTCCTCCTATCCACATCCCCGGCTCATGCCCGACTTCTGGGAGTTCCCGACCGTCTCGATGGGCCTCGGGCCGATCCACGCCATCTACCAGGCCCGGTTCAACCGCTATCTGCTGAACCGGCGGATCAAGGACACCTCCGGCAGCCGGGTGTGGGCCTTCCTCGGTGACGGCGAGATGGACGAGCCGGAGTCGATCGGCGCGCTCGGCATCGCCGCGCGCGAGGAGCTCGACAACCTCATCTTCGTCGTGAACTGCAACCTGCAGCGCCTCGACGGGCCGGTCCGCGGCAACGGGAAAATCATGCAGGAGCTGGAGTCGCTGTTCCGCGGCGCCGGCTGGAACGTCATCAAGGTGGTCTGGGGCCGCGACTGGGACCCGCTGCTGGCCAAGGACACCGACGGGGTGCTCGTCCACCGGATGAACACCACCCCGGACGGCCAGTTCCAGACCTACACGACATCGTCCGGCGCGTACATCCGGGAACACTTCTTCGGCGCGGACGCGCGGCTGCGCCGTATGGTCAAGGACCTGTCCGACGACGAGCTGCGCAAACTCTCCCGCGGCGGGCACGACTACCGCAAACTGTACGCGGCCTACAAGGCGGCGACCGAGCACGCCGGCCAGCCCACCGTCATCCTCGCCCACACCATAAAGGGCTGGACGCTGGGCAAGGACTTCGAGGCGCGCAACGCCACGCACCAGATGAAGAAACTCTCCAAGGCCGATCTCAAGGAGTTCCGCGACCGGCTCTACCTGGACATTCCCGACTCCGAGCTGGAAGGCCCCCTGCCGCCCTACTTCCATCCCGGCCCGGATTCGGAGGAGATCCAGTACATGCGGGAACGGCGGGCCGTGCTGGACGGCACACTGCCGCGGCGGGTCGTGCGCGCCCGGCCCCTCCCGCAGCCGCCGGAGTCCATCTTCGGTGACCTGCGGCGGGGCTCGGGCAAGCAGCCGGTGGCCACCACCATGGCCTTCGTCCGGCTGCTCAAGGACCTGATAAAGACGAAGGAGATGGGCGCCCGGTTCGTCCCGGTTATTCCGGATGAGGCGCGTACCTTCGGTATGGACGCCATGTTCCCGACCGCCAAGATCTATTCACCGCACGGTCAGCGTTACGAGGCTGTGGACCGCGAGCTCCTGCTTTCCTACCAGGAGTCCGAGACCGGCCAGATGCTGCACGAGGGAATCAACGAGGCCGGTTCGATGGGGTCGGTCGTCGCCGCGGGCACCGCGTACGCCACCCACGGCGTGCACATGATCCCGGTGTACGTGTTCTACTCGATGTTCGGGTTCCAGCGGACCGGTGACCAGATGTGGGCGCTCGGCGACCAGCTCGGCCGCGGCTTCCTGCTCGGTGCCACCGCGGGCCGCACGACCCTCAACGGCGAGGGCCTCCAGCACCAGGACGGCCACTCCCTGCTGCTCGCCTCGACGAACCCGGCGTGCGTGGCCTACGACCCGGCGTTCGCCTTCGAGGTCGCCCACATCGTCCGGGACGGCCTCGACCGGATGTACGGCGAGCGCGACGAGGACGTCTTCTACTACCTGACCGTCTACAACGAGCCGTTCCCGCAGCCGGCCGAGCCGGCCGGGGCCGACCCGGCGCAGATACTCGCCGGCATGTACCTGTTCCGGCCGTTCGCCGAGGCGGGCCTGCCGGTACGGCCGCCGGCGGAGGCCGGCTCCCCCGAAGCCGGC
>NZ_CEVIVC010000101.1:12394-15027 GCF_982290645.1 Protofrankia sp. CiP1_Cm_nod4 | reverse complement strand
GCCGAGCCGCCCCGCGCGCAGCTGCTGGCCAGCGGCACCGGGATGCGCTGGGCGCTGGACGCCCAGGAGCTGCTCGCGAACGACTTCGGCGTACAGGCGGACGTGTGGTCGGTGACCTCCTGGAACGAGCTGCGCCGCGAGGCACTCAGCTGCGAGGAGCACAACCTGCTCAACCCGGACTCGGTGGAACGCCGGCCGTACGTGACCCGGCTCCTGCAGGGGGCACCCGGGCCGGTGATCGCCGTCAGTGACTGGATGCGGGCGGTGCCGGACCAGATCTCCCGCTGGATCCCCCAGGACTACTCCTCCCTGGGCACCGACGGTTACGGGCGCTCGGACACCCGGGCGGCGCTGCGCCGCCACTTCCACGTCGACGCCGAGTCGATCACGGTGGCGACGCTGGAGGCCCTGACCCGCCACGGCGCGATCAAGGCAACGGTCGTCGAGGACGCGATCCACCGGTACCGGCTGCGGGAGGCGTAGCACCAGGAGGCGCCACGCGGCGCCGAAACTCCACCGGCCGCCGACCGACCGCCGGCCGCCGGCCGGTCGGTCTGGCCGGCCGGCGGCCGGTCAGCGTCCCAGCGCGGTGTGCATCTCCCATACCAGGATCTCCGCCGGCCCGGCCTCGGCGGCCACCGCGAGGCTGTCACAGCCCCTGATCCGGGCCGCGTCCCCGGTGCCGAGCTCGCCCGCGCTCTCCAGCGTGACCGTGCCGCGCGCGACGAACAGGTGCACCCACGGCGCGGACGGCAGGCTCACCCGGCCGGCGGCGGGCAGGCGCGCCGCGTGCAGGACCGCGTTGCGCTGCTGGATGTCGATGGCGGCGCTCGAGCCCGCCCCGCCGGCGATCGCCACCAGCTCGCCGGTGGCGAGGGCGTCCGCCACATCCCGCTGGGCATAACTGGGCGTGATCCCGGTATGGTCGGGGGTCACCCACATCTGGATGAAGTGGACGGTGCCCGGATCGTCCAGGGCGTCGGGCGTCCCCGGGCCGCCGGTGGCGCCGGCCGCGTTCGTCTCCGCGTGCGTAATCCCCGTGCCGGCGCTCATACGCTGAGCGACCCCGGGCCGGATGGTGCCATGGGTCCCGGTGGAATCCGTGTGCAGGAGCTCACCCTCCAGCACCCAGGTCACGATCTCCATGTCCCGGTGCGAGTGAGTGGCAAAGCCGCCACCGGGAGCGACATGGTCGTCGTTACTGACCAGCAGCAGGCCGAAATGGGTGTTGGCCGGATCATAGTGGCGACCGAACGCGAACGAGTGACGGGAGTCCAACCAGTCATTCCGGGTCACCGCCCGGCCGTCCGCGCGCCTGACGGCAATCCCCGCCCCCCGCAGCGCCGAGATATCGGTCACAGTTGCTCGCGCCCCTTTCCTGTCGCTGGCCCGCGTCCGCCGGCTACCATCGTTGCGGCTACTATCGGTGCGCCAGTTGCCGTAGGGTTCATCCGACGTACATGCTGCCGAGACCATGGTCCAATCTATTCGCCCCGACGGCTATGATCCCAGTCGGATGGCCAGGAAGAACGGGGCCTTTGGCCAACCAGTGGCCAACCGACCGCCAGGCGCGACCTAAGGGCCTCGTGAGGAGGCGATGTGACGGCTGCCGACAGCCCGACCCGACAGCAGATGCCAGAGCCACCACGGAGAGAAATACTACTCGGCGTCATCGTTGGAATACGAAAACGTGACATGGCCTGCGCGAAGCCGGGGAAACCGGCATGATTCTGCGTTTCCGTCGAATCGACAGGCTGGAGAATCATCCCAATCTCCGCGGGATCCTCGCGATCCTCGCCCAACTCGTGCACACCAGTGACGCCGAACTCAACCAGCTGGCCCTGGCCTGGCGCAACACACCCCAACTCGCCACCGCGCGGGACAAGGCACTCTCACCGGACGCGCCACTGGTCATCGAGGTCCTTGCCGCGTTCGACGCCCTGTCGGCCATCTACGCCGACGACCTCGCCGGCATCGACGACTACGTGACAGTCGACCCGAACGTCACCGCGACCGCGCTCAAGGCGGTCCGGGACGCGATCGCGGCCGCCTACGCCAAGCCGATTCTCACCAGGTCGGAGTATGCCGCGCTGCTGCGGCCCTGGCGCGCCGTCTACCCCCGCAGCCGCGGGCACGAACCGGATCTCGGCCCGTTCGGATCCGAGGTCAAGCGGGTTCTTGCCGCGCTGCCGGCGCTGGCACGGCGCTGTCACGACGCCGACAGCCTGCGGACCTACGACCGTCTGCTGGTCGCCGCGCTCACCCGGGACGAGACCGCCCACCAGGACGCCATGCAGATCGCGTTCAACAGCGCCGTGCGCACGGGGCGCCGCCGGGTGTGGACGCTGATACGCCGCAGCGCCGCCGAGGGCTTCTGGCGGCTGTGCCCGTCCTGCCACACGACGATCGACTCCGTGGACGCCGGCACCGACCAGCGGGTGATGGAGCTCTGCGCGGACCTCGCGTGCGCCCTGCTCGTGCAGGACATCCTCGACCCCGACACCGTCGCGAGCCTGACCGCGCCACTGCACACGCTGGTCCCGCTCCAGGAGCGCTACGACATCGACACCAACCGCTACCGCTAGGCGTCAACCGCTACCGCCAGGCCGCCAGGCCATGGCCGGCTGCCCGCC